>JBDHGL010000068.1:0-28669 GCA_039589875.1 Gemmatimonadota bacterium | reverse complement strand
CATCGCGCGAGCGGCGATATTGAGGACGTAGGTAAGCCGTTTTCCGGTGGCCGCATACAACGATTCGTGCATGTACGCGATCCCCTGACCACTGGAGAAGTTGGTAGCTCGGAGACCGGTCATGCTCATGCCGGCGGTCACGGCGGCCGCAGCGTGCTCCCCCTCGGGCTCGAAGAAGATGAGCTGCCTGCCGTTGACGTTCGTTTTGCCGGCGGCCATCGCGGCGGCCCAACCCTCTCCCATCTGGGTCGATGGGGTGATCGGGTAGGCGCCTGCTCCCTCGCTGGCGGACGTTTCCACGTGGACTACGGCGTCCGTCCCATCCGTCGCCACGGACAGGCCCGGGTATTTGGGCTGTCGCGGCTCCGCCTCGTCCGACTTCCTGATCCTGATCATGCCACCTCACTCCCGGCCATCTCGGGCCGTTTGGCAAAGGCTCCTTCTTCTTCTATCGCTTGCAGGGCCTCTGAGAGCCCTCCGAACTGTGGTCCTTCTACCCAGACGATCGCGCCCGTGGGGCAACGACCGCACGCCACCGGGTCCGCCAACTCGTTCCTCGCGTAGTCGATGATCGCGAGCCCGTGCGCCATCTCGATCAGGCCCGAGGCTGCGTCGACCGCGCACCGTCCGCAGGCGTTGCAGGCCACATCGCAGACGGCCGTGGCCGCGTCGCCTTCGAGCAGGCTCTTGCACTGAACGATCAGCTTCTGCTCGATCGGCATCAGCTCGAACAGGTCGAGCGGGCACGCCTCGACACAATCGTTGCAGGCGGTGCACTTGTCCGGCACTACCACCGGGAGGTCGACCGAGTTCATGTGGATCGCGTCGAAGTCGCACGCCACGGCGCAGTCCGCCAGGCCGACGCAGCCCCACGTGCATCCCTTTCCGCCACCGCCGACCGCCACCGCCGCGGCGCAGCTCTCGACCCCGTGGTAGTCGGCCTTTTGGGTGGCCACGTCAGAGCCGCCGGCGCAGAGCAGCCGAGCCACCCGCTTCGTTGCCTCGCCGGCATCGACGCCGATAAACGCAGCCACCCCCTCGATCTCCAGCTTGCTGAGCACGGTGCACTCGGCGGGCACGACGTCGCCCCCGATGGCCGCCTCGGCGAAGGCGCGGCAGCCGGCGAAACCGCAGGCCCCGCAGTTGGCTCCCGGCAACAGGTCACTGACCACATCGATGCGTGGGTCCTCCCACACCCTCAGCTTCCGGTGCGCGAGGGCGATGAGGGTCCCGAAGGTGAGGCCGACACCGCCGAGGACGGCGACCGAGGTCAGAACCATGCCGGTGCTCATCTGGCTCTCACCCGCTAGGCGCCCGGCTCGAGATCCGAGAGATCCGCCTGCTTGAGGAGCCACGCCGCCAGCTTGTCCACCGGCTCTGCCGGTGGCTCGCCGGCGGTTTCGGGCGGTTGGCTGGCGGATTCCGCCGAGACTCCCCGCGCGGTCGACTCGCCGGCCGCGCCGGTCTCGGCCCCGGCTCCGCCTGCGGTAGCGGCGCTCGCGGCAAGAGCTCGGAGGGAGCGAAGCTCTTCGGCCTGCTGGAAGGCCGAGATCTGGCCGAGCGTCCGCTTGGGCTCCTCGTCTGGGACATGCCGCACCTCGACTCGGGCCACACCTACGCTTCGTTGGACGCCGCCCGCGGCCGGCTCGTGAAGAAACTGGCCCACTTCGGGCGAAACCAGCGCCGCGATCGCCGGGCCATCCGCGGCACCGACAAGACGAAGCTCCTCCGGTTCGATCGTCTGCATGACCAGAATGCCGGGCGTCACCAGGCGGACGAGCGGCGCCGGTGAGGAAGCTCCGAGCACGACTAGCACGATCTTGACGGCTCCGTCCAGGAAGCCGGCCAGCGCGCCGGCCGCCAGATCTCTGCCCTCCACTTCGATCACCAGCGGCGGAGCCTTCGCTCGCTCGGCAGCCGACCACTCTCGGAACGCCAGGCGATCCAGCATCGGATCGTGCTCCGAGGCGATGTAGCGTCCCGCGCGAGCCAGCTCTACGAGTCGAGCGGCGCCGAAGGCGCGTCCGGCCTCGCTCAGAGCCCGTTCGACGGCCGCATAAAGATCTCCACCGCTCTCCACTCGTACCCGAAAGAGCTCGTCGCCCCGAGCGTGGACCGCTCGGAGTGTCTCCAGGGCCCGCTCGCTGGGCGCCAGCCAAGCCATGTCGTCGGGCTTCGAAAAGGACGTGAGCATGGCGAAGCGATCGGGGTCGATTCGGCCGGTGGCGAAGCTGCCGAGCTCCACCGCCGCCCGCTTGCCCGGGCCCTCGTCGCGCGCGGACTGTGCATCCAGCCGACTGCGCACCTGGTCCATCGTGAGGACGAGCGCGGAGCGAAACGCCTTGGTTTGGCGCTCCACTGCCTTGAGCGCCAGCTCCAAGCGCTGGTCCGTACTGGCCTCGGTCGTGGCCTCCACTGTCTCGCCTCCCGTGGGTTCCACGAGATCCTCGGCGTCGCCGTCGGGAGCGTCGGTTTCGGTCGCCGGCTCGCCTGGCTCGATCACGTCGGTGGTCGCCAGCTCTTCAGACTGCATAGCGGTCGAGTTCCTCCTGCAGGATCCCGATCTTCTCCTCGGCGGAGAAAGCGGGGAGCGACCGGGTCTCCTCATAGCGAGGCAGGGAATCGTCGCGGAAGAAGATCCCCAGCCTCACGATGTCATCCGTTTCGGCGAGCCGCCGGGCGGCGTCCATGTCGGATGGGTCGTGCCGGCGGTGGTTCTCGTAGATGCGATGCAGCTCGGGCGTCTCGATCCCGGCTTCGTGCTCCAGCAGCTGCACGGCCTCGGGGCTCTGGATGAAGTATTGGAAGATGTCGCCGGTGAACTTCGGGCACCGCTGGAGGATTCTCACGAAGGCAAAGCCCTTGTGCCGGTAGGCCGCTTTCAGAGTCGCGTACAGATGGGGCGGGATCCACTCCGCCGTCTGGGCGACGAAGGAAGCGTTCGTGATCCCCAGAGTAGCCTCAACCGGGTTCAGGGCCGGCAGATACGTACCGGTCGGCTGTGTGTTCGTGGCGTAGCCGAGCGGTGTCGTCGGGGAGGTCTGGTTCTTCGTCAGCCCATAGACGTTGTTGTCCAGCATCAGAGCGACCATGTCCATGTTGTACCGAGTGGCGTGCACCCAGTGCCCGGCCCCGATCGAGACGCAGTCTCCGTCCCCCATGACGACGAAGACCCCTAGCTCGGGCCGGTGCAGCTTGATCCCGGTTGCCACGGGGAGGGCACGGCCGTGCAGCCCGTGGAAGCCGTAGGTCTTGATGTAGTGTGGGAAGCGGCTCGAGCAGCCGATACCGGAGACGAACACCGTGTCCTCCGGCGCCAGGTTTTCCTCCGCCAACAGGCGCTGCATGGCCGTGAGCACGGCGTGATCGCCGCAGCCCGGGCACCACCGGGCCAGGGCGGACTCGTAGTCCGTCATCCCGAACTCACGGTCCTCGTCCTCAATCGAGCAAAACAACGAGCAGCCGACGGCGCTCACGAGCCACCCCCTTCCGGCGTGTTCTCTCGGATTACGTCGTGGATGACTCCCGGACGCAGAGGCTCGCCGAGGACTCTGGTCCAGCAGTCGACGTCCACCAACGTGTGGGCGCGCAACAGCCAGGCCAACTGGCCGCGCCGCCTGTTCTCCTCCGTGACATAGGGCGCATCAGTGTCGTCGCTGTAGTTGATTTCCACTGTCATCACCTTCTTGAAGCCGTTGAAGATAGCGCGGATCCCCGGCTCGAGCGGTGAAAGGAAGGTCAGGTGCAACGATGACACGCTGCGTCCCTCGGCACGGGCCCGCTCCACCGCTTCCTCGATCGCGCCCTTCGTGCTGCCCCAGCCGACGACGAGCAGATCGCCCGAATCGGCGCCGTTTACGACCGGTGGCGTCAGCGTTTGCTGAAACGCGGCGATCTTGCGGCTTCGCATGGCGGCCGAGCGCTGGTTGATATCCGACGCGTACGCCACCCGGCTCAGCTCGTCATGGGCCAGCCCGGTCATCGTGAACATCCCGTCCGGCTGTCCCGGAATAAATCGGCGCGACAGACCGGTCTGCGGATCCCAATCGTAGGGAGGCGTTCCCACCGGCTCCGGGGACAGGTCCGGAGGCGGCGCCTGCCAGGCGGGATCCAGCGCGGGCCGCCGAAACGGTTGGACGCCCGTCGCCAGGTTGGCGTCAGTAAGCACCATGACGACCGTTCGCAGCGTCTCCGCGATCCTCCGTGCCGTCACCATCGAGTGGAAGCAGTCCTCGATCGTGGCCGGAGCGATCACCACGTGGGGCGCATCACCCGGTTGCCCGAAGATCGCTGCCAACAGATCGGACTGCTCGACCTTCGTCGGAAGACCCGTACTCGGACCACCCCGTTGTACGTCGACCACGACGAGGGGCGTCTCGGTCATCACGGCCAGCCCGAGGAACTCCGTCTTGAGGGCGAGTCCGGGGCCGGAGGTGATGGTGAAGGCGACCTTCCCGGCGTACGAGGCGCCGATCGCCACGCCGGCTGCCGCGATCTCGTCCTCGGCCTGATGGACGATTCCCCCGAACTTCTCGAAGACCTCTCCCAGGAAGTGCGACACGGAAGTGGCTGGCGTGATCGGGTACATCGCGGCCAACTCCATGCCTGCCGCGATCGCTCCGAGCGCGATGGCCTGGTTGCCGTTCATCACCACCATCTCCTGGACGGTGGGCTCACGCGGCACCTCGACCCGGAAGTCCAGGTTCTCCCGGGCCCACTCGACCCCTAGCTCCAAGAGCTGGACGTTGCGCTCGTAGACCTCCTCCGACTTGCGGCGGAAGGCTTGAGCGATCTGCTCTTTCACGAGCTCCAGGTCGAGATCGTAGATCCAGGAGAGCAGACCGAGCGCGAACATGTTCTTTCCGCGCTGCGGATTCTCGACGACCGTCAGGCAGCGCTCCTCCATCGGCACTTCGATAACCCGGTACGGTAGGGAGGAGAGCTCGTTCATGGCGGCAGCCCACTCGGCTTGGATTTCCTCGTCCGGGTGGTTCGCCCACTTGTTCTCGAGAAGGACCGTCGCATCATCGGACAGCGCGTCGAGCCGATGGCGAGCAAGCAGCACCTGCTCGTTGAAGGCGACGACGACGTTGGTTCTGTCCCCCCAGTTGCTCACGTGTCCCGTTCCGATTCGAATCCGGTTCCCGCTCGCGCCGGCAGGCATCCTGGCGGGCGGCTCGATTTCGGCCGGGATGATTTCTACGGTCCAGACGCCGTTTCCCATTTTGGCGGAGACAGCGCCAAAAATCTGACCGCACTTCTGTGCGCCCTCACCGGAATCCGAGACGACCTCGATGGTGTGCTGCTGCGTCCGAATGGTCCGTGGTCCGTTGACGGTTGTGTCCGTCTCGTGGGAAGGACCTGCAAGAGCCTGGGATTCCGTACTCATAGCCTGCCGTCCGCGCCTGGGCATCGCTTTGCGCCGTCCGTCCGGAGCACCATACCCCGGGGCCAGCGGGCCGTGCGGACCGCACGGCGATATGCGGTCGCTACGACGTGGTTAGAGCGAGACTCGAAAACAAGTTAGCGCCGCCGGGAAGTCGCGTCTGTCGGGGGATCACCGAGGCTTCTGTAGGAGAAACGGAAGGCCCTTGTCGGGAAGTGCCCCTCACGGGGGTTTGCTCAGGTCGAGGCAGTCTACTGGCGCGCTGTAAACCGCGTCTTTCCCAGAGACATACGTGGTTTTTCCACCGTCGCAATCCATCCTGGACGCCGAGGCCTGCGGGCTCGTCGGGAACAGTTGGCAGGCGGATGGTAAGCTCAGGAGAACGAGGAACATCAGGCGGATGAACACGCGGCGGATGCCGTACTTCGCAGGACCGGGTCTCAATACGGGCGACCCCTTTTTGGTGGTTGACCGGTTTCCCGTTCACCACCCCACGCCGCCTCGAGCTTACGAACCGGCACCGTCGGCCGCCAGGGCCTGCTTGTCGACCGCCGACGGCTACGGATAGCTTGAGATCAGCCCGCTGCGATCGGGCGACCGATCGGCAGCCACAGGGAACAACTCGACAACGGGAGCAGGATCGATGCGAGATGGGACCAGCGATCTTCAACCGCGCCGGCTGAGCGCGCCTTTTCTTTTTCTCGGACTCGGGCTGGTCGCATGCGGCGGATCGAGCGGCGATGGGACCGAAGCCGCCGATGCCCCAGCCGAGACCTCCGAGACGCCTGCGGAGACCCCAGCGAGCGTAGCCATGGAGCTGCCCGACGGTGTTACGGCAGAGATGGTGGATCAGGGAAGGCAGATCTTCTCCGGCGCTGGCATCTGCTTCACCTGTCACGGCCAGGCCGGCGAAGGAATGCCCAACCTCGGGGCCAATCTGACCGATGGGGAGTGGATCCATTCCGACGGCTCGTACGAAGGGATCGTGGCGACGATCACGGACGGCGTGACGGCCCAGAAGTCCACCTCCGGAAGCCCTATGGTGGCTCGAGGTGGCACGAATCTGAACGACGAGCAGGTGGCAGCGGCCGCAGCCTACGTCTGGACGCTCAGCAACTAGTCTTCTGTCGGCGGGCGAGCCCGTCTATCCAGCAGCACAACCCCGCGATGGACGGGTACGGCTCTGTCATGGCCAAGCTGCTCCTGGCGGCCCTCGCCTTCATCGCCGCACTGCTGGCTGCCGACCGTCTCTTTCTCTGGATGGAGGCGCGCGGCTGGCTGTACTACAGGCGCAAGAAGCCCAACCTGAGTGGGTCTGTCTACCACATACTCGAGCTGCAGTCGGTGTTCGATCCGGGCGCCGAGCAGGTGCAGGAGATCATTGTCGAAGACGAGCAGCAGGAGGACGAGTCGGGCGATCCGCCGGTACCGAAAGACGAGGCCGACGGTCCGCCGGCCAGCCTCTCGGGATCTCCCGACAGAGGGTAGCGGAGATCGCCCGATTGCCGCATCCGCTTCTCACACATACCGTCACGCTGACCGAAGCAACGCCTGGCTACCGCGAAGAGGGGATCGAGGGAGAGGATCGAAATGAGCACGACAAAACTGATCTATGACGGCGAGGAGTACGAGTTTCCCGTTGTTGTCGGAACGGAGGAAGAAGCCGGCATCGATATCGGCAAGCTGAGGGCGCGGAGCGGAGTGATCGGCCTCGATCCCGGCTACGGAAACACGGGCTCCTGTCTGAGCGCGATCACGTTTATCGACGGCGAGCTGGGGATCCTTCGCTACCGCGGCTACCCGATCCAAGAGGTGGCGCAGTCGGCCACGTTCGAAGAGGTCTGTTTTCTTCTGATCCACGGAAACCTGCCCACCCCGGCGGAGCTGGACGAGTTCCGGGAGGGGCTCACGTCGCACAGCCTGGTTCACGAGTCGCTCAAGCACTTCTTCGAGGGTTTCCCGCCGAGTGCGCACCCGATGATGGTTCTTTCGGCCATGGTGGCGAGCCTGTCCGCCTTCTATACGAGTGCCGATGGCGACGAGGATGTCGATCTCAACATCATCCGCCTGCTGGCCAAGGCGAAGACGATCGCGGCGTTCTCCTACAAGAAGTCCGTCGGACAGCCCTTCATCTATCCGCGAAACGACCTGAGCTACACGGAGGACTTCTTACACATGATGTTCGCCGTGCCGACCGAGCCCTACGCGATCTCGCCGGTGCTCGACTCGGCCCTGAACCTCCTGCTCATCCTCCACGCGGACCACGAGCAGAACTGCAGCACCTCGACCGTACGCATGGTGGGGAGCAGCCGAGCCAACCTTTTCTCGGCAATCTCGGCGGGGATCTCGGCGCTGTGGGGGCCGCTGCATGGTGGGGCCAACCAGAAGGTGATCGAACAGCTCAGGATGATCCGGAACGACGACAGCGATTTCGGCAAGTACGTCAATATGGCGAAGGACAAGAGCTCGCCGTTCCGCCTGATGGGCTTCGGGCACCGCGTCTACAAGAACTTCGATCCGCGGGCGCGCATCCTGAAAGAGGCAGCGGACGCCGTCTTGGATGAGCTGGGAATCGATGACCCACTGCTGGAGATCGCGAAAGAGCTGGAGCAGGTCGCTCTCGAGGACCCGTTCTTCGTGGAGCGGAAGCTCTATCCCAACGTGGACTTTTACAGCGGAATCATCTATCGGGCCATGGGCATTCCCGTGGACATGTTCACCGTAATGTTCGCGCTGGGTCGGCTTCCCGGGTGGATCGCTCAGTGGAAGGAGATGACCGAGGACCCCAACATGCGGATCAGTCGCCCGCGGCAGATCTACACCGGAGAGCTAGAGCGTCCGTTCGTCCCACTGGACCAGCGCAAGGCATAGTCCGAGCCTTGCGCCGGCGGCGCTTCGCCGGGAATACTCGCCCGGTATGACGGACCAGGCGCTGATCCTGCTAGTCGTTCTTCTGTTGGCCCACTACCTGGGGGACTTCACGCATCTCTCCACCCCCAGGATGCTGGAAGCCAAGGCGACTGGTCGCTCCATATCATGGATAGGCGTTCATGCCGGTGTGCATGCGCTCCTCGTCGGCATCGCGGTCGGCGTCATCGTCGCGCCCACGAGCAAAGTCCTGCTGCTGGCGGTCGCCCTGGAGTTCGCGACGCACTTTCTGATCGATACTGGGCGAGCCAAGGTCAGCGCCAGCTTCCCATCCTGCGCCACAACTGACCATGATGCCTATTGGTATCTCCTGGGTCTGGACCAGCTGGCTCACGGATTGGTGCTACTGGCGATCGCGGCGCTGGTTACTTGAGCGGCAGATCAACAGAGAACGCGGCTCGATGAGAATCTCCCGGTTCTTCTCCGAGCTGAGCCGCCGCCACGTCTTCCGGGTCGCGGCGGCGTACGCGATCGTGGCTTGGATCCTCATTCAGGTCGCGGACATCACTTTCCCGGTATTCGCTTTGCCCGATTGGTCGCTCCGGCTCGTAGTGATCCTGGCGCTCCTCGGCTTTCCTGTGGCGGTCATCCTGGCCTGGGCGTACGACATGACGTCGACGGGTCTCGAGCGTACGTCTGCGCAGGTCGGTGCCGACGATAAGCCCGCCGAAAAGGGAGTTGCGGAAACCGGCCGGTCGGCTGCCGGGGTGCCGGCGCCGCATCCCCTGCTGGTCACCGCTGACCGAGATCCCAGGTCGATCGCCGTGATGCCCTTCGTCAACCTGGGTGGCGGGTCGGAAAACGAGTACTTCAGCGATGGGATCACGGAAGACCTCATCGCCAATCTGGCGCGGGCCGCATGCTTCAAGGTGATCTCTCGGACGTCGATCATGCAGTACAAGGGTCAGGACAAGAGCGCGAGACAGATCGGCCGGGAGCTCGGTGTGGCCACGTTGCTGGAGGGAAGCGTTCGCCGGGCGGATGGGCAGGTCCGGATCGTCGCACAGCTTATCGACGCGCGAAGTGATCACCACATGTGGGCAGAGACGTACGACCGAAAGCTGGAAGATATTTTCGAGATCCAGGCCGATGTCGCGCGCCGGATTGCAGACTCGCTCCAGGCCGAGCTCTCGCCGCGCGAGGAGGAGCAGCTCTCGCTGGCTCCGACTCGTAATCCCGCCGCATACGATTTCTACTTGAGAGGTCGTCACGAGTGGAACCACAGATCGTCGGCCAGCCTGGCCAGGAGCGTGGCTCAGCTAAAGCGAGCCGTAGGCGCCGATCCGAGCTTCGCGCTGGCGCTCGCCGGTCTGGCTGATTCCTATCTCACGCTTGGGATCTACGGGGCGAACGCTCCTCACGATGTGATGCCTCTCGCCAAGACTGCGGCGGAGAAGGCGTTGGCGATCGATGATGAGCAGGCGGAGGCGCTGACGGCCCTCGCCACGGTCCGATCGATCTACGAGTGGGATTGGGTGGGGGCCGAATCAGGCTACGAGCAGGCCATCTCTGCCGGCCCGAACTACTCTCGTGCCCACCACTGGCTCGCCACGAACCTGCTCGTGCCCTTGGGACGGTTTGATGAGGCCCGAGCCAGTCTCGAAAGAGCGCAGGATCTGGATCCGCTGGCGCCGACAATCTCCGTCAGCTTTGCCGTGATCGATTTTTTCGAGGGTCGCTTCGCGGATGCGACGAAGACCTGCCGGTCGATCCTCGAGAGCAGCCCAGACTTCTGGCTTACGCACTTTTTCAACGGGTGGAGCCTGCTGGAAGGAGGTCAGGCCGAGGAGGCGATCGCCGCCTTCGAGTCCGCCCGCGACCTCTCACTGAGTAGCGTCGACGCACTCACCGGATTGGCTTGTGCACAGGCCGTCGCCGGAAGGACGGATGAGGCACGACAGGTGCTCGAGCAGCTGCTCGAGCGGGCCGAGAGGAGCTATGTGTCCCCGGCGGGGCTGGCGAGGCTGCACGTGATATTGGGCGAAAGAGAAGCGGCGATCTCGAGGCTCGAAGAAGCGGTCGAGGTGCGCGCGGCCGACCTTGCATGGCTCGCCGTGCATCCGACTTTCCAGAAACTGGCCGACGATCCACGCTTCGAGGTCATTCGACAGAAAGTGTTCGGAAGCTCCACCTAGACGGGGCGCGGGCGGCCGTTCTCGTCCACGGCGACGTATGTGATCAGCGCCTCGGTGACCTTGTAGATCTCCACGTCTTCCGGCCTTCTCTGAGCGAAGACCTCGACTTCTACCGTGATGGAAGTGGTTCCGGTGCGCACGACTTCGCCGTAGAAGCTAACCAGGTCGCCAATCGCCACCGGATGTTTGAAGACGAACTCGTTGACGGCAACGGTGACCACCCGGCCGCGAGCCCGCACCTCGGCGGCGATCGCGCCGGCGATGTCCGCCTGCGACATGATCCACCCGCCGAAGACATCGCCGTGGATGTTCACATCCGCCGGCATCGGCGTCACGCGGAGGGCGGGGTCTTTATCAGGCAGTGACATGGTAACACGATGCTGGAACGCCGCGCCCGGCGCGAGTATTCCACGTTGCGGCAAAAGGAAATCCCCCACAAAACGTCACGAGCACTTCCCGATTCCGGCAAGACCTGCGCCGCCTTAGCCTCATACCATGAGCATCGTAAAGGTGCCGACCGACCTGAGGCAGAAGCTGGTCGCCATCCGACGGGAGCTGCACCAACGGCCGGAGCTCGGCAACGAGGAGTCGGCGACGTCGCGGAGAATCTGCCGCTATCTGGACGAGCGGTCCATATCCTACCGGAACGGTGTGGCGGGGCACGGAGTGATCGCCGAGATCCCCGGCCGGGCCGACGGCCCCCTCGTAGCGCTTCGGGCTGAGATGGATGGCCTGCCGATCCAGGAAGAGACCGGCCTCGAGTTCTCCTCGGAAGTGCCTGGCGTCATGCACGCCTGCGGGCACGACGGCCACATGGCGATGTTGTTGGGCGCGGCCGAGCTGCTCAGCAATGGCAACGTGCCACCGCTGCCCGTGCGGCTCATTTTCCAGCCAGCTGAGGAGTTGGGGTCTGGCGCCCGCGGGATGATGGAGGAGGGGGCGCTCGCGGACGTCGAGATGATCTTCGCCGGCCACCTCGATCGACATTACGCGACCGGCACGATTGTCGTTAGCCCTGGAACCGTCAACGCCTCGACCGATTCCTTCCAGATCAAGATCACGGGGCAGGGAGGACACGGCGCCCGCCCTCACGAGAGCACGGACGCTGTCGTTGTGGGCAGCCTTATGGTGATGGCGATTCAAACGCTGGTCTCCCGCGAGGTGGATCCGGCCTTCCCGTCGGTCGTCTCCGTCGGACAGTTCACCGCCGGCACCGCGTCGAATGCGATCGCCGGCGAGGCGATTCTGAAGGGAACGATTCGAGCTCAGCACGAGGAGGTAAGGGATCAGCTGCGACAGGGTATCGGCCGCATCGCGACCTCCATCGCCGAGCTCCACGGGGCGGAGGCCGCGGTAGAGCTCATGTCGGGCACACCACCCCTGGTCAACACACCGAAGATGGTGTCCCTGGCAGGCGCTTCGGCCACGGAGGTTGTCGGCCGGGAGAACGTGGCTCGTCTTCGCATTGCCAACATGGGCGGCGAGGATTTCGCCTACTTCATGGAGGAGGTTCGCGGCTGCTACGTACGGTTCGGCTCCCAGGTGCCCGGCAAACAGGGCTTCCCGGCGCACAGCAGCCGCTTCGACTTCGATGAGGAGGCGCTGCCCATCGGGGCGGCGTTCCTGGCGGCGGTCGCTCGACGAGCCGGCTCGGTGTTGGCCGGCGAGGCTTTGCCTGGCTAGGGGGATGGAGATGAGCGGCGGCGGAGCCGGGGGGGAGATGATCAAAGTCCGAGTGGCTCGTGACACGGACGCGCCGGCGATCGCCGAGATCTTTCGGGCCACCTACGGCGCGGCTTACGCCTACCCGGAGTTCTACGACCCCTATGAGTTGAAACGGCTCATCTTCGCCGACGACACCGTAATCGTCGTCGCGGAGGATCTCGAATCCGGCACTGTGGTCGGTACCGCGTCGGTTCTGGAGGAGAAGGGCGCGTATACGGACTTGGGCGGCGAGTTCGGACGCCTGGCGGTGAGCCCGGATTTTAGAAACCGGGGCGTCGGTCACCTTCTCATGGAAAGCCGCCTCGAGCTTGTCGAAGACCGCCTTCACGTGGGGATCATCGAGGCCCGCATCGTCGAGCCCTACTCAACCAAGATCGCCGCGGCCCACGGCTTCAGCACGGTGGGCTACCTGCCGGGCAAGCTGATGATCGATTGGCGCGAGAACATGGCGCTGATGGCTCACTATTTCGGGGATGCGCTCCAGCTCAGGCGCAATCACCCGCGGGTGATCCCGGAAGCGTATCGGCTTGCCGCCTTCTCCCTCAAGGGTTGCTCACTCGACTGTGACGTAGTCGTAGATGAGGAATCGGCCTCCTACCCGTATCGAGAAGACTTCGTGCTCGAGGAGCTCACGACCGAAGGCTACACCGGGCTCCTCCGGATCCAGCGTGGACGCATCAAGGGACGTGAGGTCTTCGGTCCCATGCGCCTCCACTACGGCTACTTCAAACTGAAGGCGAAGGACTCCCATTATCTGATCGCCCGGGAGGAGGGCGATATCGTGGGGGCGATCGGCTACACGCACGATCCACGAGAAGGGAGCGTCATCGTCTTCGAGATGATCTCGCTGCAGGACGACGTGATCCGCTACCTGATCACGGAGCTTCTGCGACGCTGCGAAGCCGAGCTGGGTGCTCAGTACATCGAGGTAGACGTGAGCGCGTACGCGCCTCGCATGCAGCGGACGTTCCTGGAGTTCGGTTTTCTCCCCGTGGCCTATGTCCCTGCCTTCGTGTTTCACAAGGTGGAGCGGCTGGACATCGTAAAGATGGCGCGGCTGTACTCACGTCTGGATACGAGTCGCGAGGTGCTGATCCCCGAAGTGCAGCCCGCAGCGGAGCTGGTGATCTCCAGCCTGCAAAGAAAGGAGATCGAGCCACACATTCGGAGCGCGGTCGACCGAGTGGCCCTGTTCCGGGGCTTGAACGAGGAGCAACGGGAGCGGCTCGCGACCTTCTGCCAGCCCAGAAGCTACTCGCCCGATGAGCCCGTCTTCGAGGCCGGCGCGAAGGCCGAGGAGATCCACCTCGTGTTACGTGGCGAGGTCGAGGTGCTCTTCGGCGAGCCGCCGGTCAGGGTCGGGCGGGTAATGGAGGGCGAGTGCCTGGGCGAAGTCTCGGTGTTGTCGGGCCTAGACCATTCGGCCAAGGCCGTCGCCCGCGAAGATGTCGAGACGGCCGTCCTCTCCAGAAATTCTCTGGACAGTCTCATCCGACTACGGCCCGACATAGGCGTGATCATGTTTCGGAATCTCGCCGTCGGTCTGGGAGAGAAGCTCCAGCGTTCCGATATCGCGCAACTCGGGAGGTAGGCGCTCAGCTCTTCCAGGATTCGGGGGATTTCTCGAGCCCTGCCACTTCGTCCATCGCGGCGCTTTCAACGGTCTCCCCGCGAGTGACTCGGGACTGCTTCCAAGCGTCATGTAGTATGACGGCCTACTCGCCCCCGTGGCCAGCCCGTATCTATCGTGGAGCTTGATGTGTTCTCATATAAAGACAATACTACGAGGCTTTTAAACCATGGTCAGCGGATCGGTGTCCGAGTCGCGGCAGGCTTGTTCGCCGCCCTGCTAGCCGGGTGCGGTGACGCGATAGGCCCGCCGGCCTGCACGGCCGACTTTCGTTACGGGATCTCGATTGAAGTGCGGGACGGGGCTACTGGCGAGGGAGCGGCGATCGGTGCCGAAGGCACGATCACGGAGGGTGACTACATCGAGAACCTCGAGATCTTCGGGGACGACACGATGCTTGGTGCCGGAGAGCGGGCCGGTACGTACGACATCCGGATCAGCAAGACGAGCTACAACGATTGGACAGCGTCGCCAGTCACCGTAACGGCGGACGAATGTCACGTGAACCCGGTCGCCCTGGAGGCCAACCTGATTCCGAGCCCGGTGGGGCAGTGAGAGTTCCGTTCCCGATCCGTCGGTTGTCATTCCGCCTCGCCGTCGGCTTCGCGGCCGTCGGCCTCGCCGGGTGCGGTGACGATTCGACGGGGCCGATCCTCTGCACGGAGGAGTTCCGGTTAGGAATTTCGATCCAGGTGCGCGGCGCGGAAGGTACGATCACCGAGGAGGACTACGTGGAGGTCCTGCAGATCTTCGGGGACGACACGATGGCGGGCGCCGGAGAGCGGGCCGGTACGTACGACATCCGGATCACGAAGCCCGGCTTCAATGAGTGGACAGCTTCACAGGTGACCGTCACTGCAGACGAATGCCACGTGCGGACGGTCGGCCTTGAGGCCAACCTGGTGGCGATTCCCTAGTCCAGCGTGTCGGCCGCCACCTCTTCCTCGTCGACCCTCGGCAGAGAGAGGGGTGAACCGTCGGCGTCCGAAGCCCCGCCGTCGTCCGTTGCCTCGCCCTCCTCCTCGCCCGCCGCGTCCATGGAGTCCGCGCTCTCCGAAGCGCCGGGTTCCGGTGACAACGCTGCTCCCGACACGGCTTTCCGGATGCCGAGGAAGTCCGGGTCCTCGACGAACGGTTCGTAACGAGTCACCCCCAGCGTGACCGTGTCTCCCACACCCACCAGCAGGTCGATCTCGGGGACCCGATCCCGGAAGGTCGCGAGCACCGCGCCCTGACCGGCTTGTACCGTCAACAGCAGGCGACCTTCTTCGGTCCGCTTGCCGAGCACCGGTCCCTCCAACGTCTCCGCGCTTCCACGCAGCATGCCGGGCAGATAGTCGCCGAGATATCGTGGAACGAGGATTGTGCCAGCCACCCCGAGCGTAACGCCGACGAGAAGCGTGATGAACAGGCCGCCGCCCTTAACCTTCGGCTGCTCCTCGAGTCCCAGGTCGAGATCTTCCATCGCAGAAAGCTGAGACCGGTGCCCTCTCCGGGCAAGTCAGCCGAACCGGCCTTTCGGACTCGCCCTCGGTCGGTGCATCATCCCTCGGAGCCGGTGAGTGAGGCAAGCGCTGTTGAGGGGGCTCTCCGACACAAGTGGAAGACCGCCAGCCTAGCAGGCCTTTCCCTGACACATCCGAGCCTCGATTCACGTTAGGTTCGTGGGGCCGACCGACGTCCCCGTGCATCCAGCTCAACCCGCATCCGGAGTCGCGAATCATGAAGCACGCACCACATTCGTATGCGCGCCGCTTGTTCATTGGCGGTGCGTTCTCGCTGGCGGCCGTTAGCGCCGCTGTGGCCCAGGTCCAACCCGTGTCCTATCTGGGTGACCTGCCGCCTCTCGTCGACCGCGAGGTCTACTTCGGCAATCCCGTGCTGGCGTACAGCGCGCTCTCGCCCGACGGGAAGTTCATCTCGATCGGGAAACCGATTGACGGGATCATAAATGTCTGGGTCCGGCGGGCCGACCAGAGCTGGGATGAGGCCTGGCCGGTCACGAACGAGAGAGACCGTCCCGTGATCCAATACTTCTGGAGCCAGGACGGGAAGTACATCCTCTACGTGCAGGACGACGGCGGCGACGAGAACTTTCGTGTCTACGCCGTGGATCCGGCGGCGAAGCCGGCTTACGGAGAGAAGGTCCCCCCAGCGCGAGATCTCACCCCGTACGAGGAGATGCAGGCCCGCATCATCGTCGTCCCCGAGAACTCGCCGGGGCATATCCTGATTGGCATGAACGACCGCAATCCCCAGCTGCACGACGTACACCGCCTCGACATCGAGAGCGGCGAGAGGGAGCTGGTCTTCCAGAATGACGTCAACGTGGCGGGCTGGATGGCCGATCTGGAGGGCAACCTCCGGCTGGGCTTTCGCATCACGGAGGACGGCGGAAGCGAGATCCTTCGAGTCGACGGCTCCGATTTGACCCCGATATACACGTGCACCGTCGACGAGACGTGCAATCCGATCCAGTTCCACAAGGACGGGAAGCGCGTCTACATGGCCACCAACAAGGGCGACCGCGACCTGGCCGAGCTGGTGCTTCTCGATCCGCAGACGGGCGAGACGGAGTTCGTGGAGCGAGATCCCGAGGGCCGGGTGGACTTCACGAACGCGATCTTCTCTCGCGCCACGGACGAGCTGATCGCGACGAGCTACACCGGAGCCCGCCTTCGAATCTACCCGAAGGATCCGGCCTTCGAGAACGACCTTGCCAACATCCGCAAGGCGCTTCCTCGCGGAGATCTCTTCTTCCGTCAGCCAACGAAGGACGATCGCCTGTGGATCGTAAAGCCGATCGTCGATACGGACGAAGCTCCGAACTACCTGTATGACCGGGCGACTGGAGAGGTGGAGCTCCTCTATCGGCCGAATCCAGACATACCGGTCGAATACATGGCCGAGATGGAGCCGGTCACCTACACGGCGAGAGATGGCGTGGAGATCCCCGCCTACCTGACGCTGCCGAAGGGCGTCGAGCCGAAGAACCTCGCGACGGTGATCATGCCACACGGTGGTCCCTGGGCCAGGGACGTCTGGGGGTTCGATCCGCTTGCACAGCTCCTCGCGAACCGCGGCTACGCCGTGTTGCAGCCCAACTTCCGGGGCTCCACCGGCTACGGGAAGCGTTTCCTCGAGCTCGGCAACGAGGGGTGGGGCACGGGCGATATGCAGCACGACATAACCGACGGGGCGGCGTGGCTCGTCGAGAAGGGGATCGCTGACCCCTCCCGTATTGCCATTATGGGCGGATCGTACGGCGGCTATGCAACGCTGGCCGGGGTGGCGTTTACTCCCGACCTCTACGCGGCCGGCGTGTCGATCGTGGGTCCGTCGAGCATCATCACTCTGCTGAACTCGATCCCGCCCTACTGGGTCCCGATCAAGAAGATGTTCCACGCCCGCGTGGGCAACCCGGAGGATCCCAACGATCTGGAGCGGCTTCGCGCTCAGTCACCGCTCTACTCGGCGGAGGACATCACCACGCCGCTCATGGTGATCCAGGGAGCCAACGATCCGCGCGTGAAACAGGCGGAATCGGACCAGATCGTTATTGCGCTCCGCGACCTCGGGCGTACGGTCGAGTACATCGTGGCAGCCGATGAGGGACACGGCTTCGCCAACGAGATCAACAATCTGGCCAGCTACGCAGCGATCGAGCGCTTCTTGGCGGAAAACGTCGGCGGGCGCTACCAGAAGGAGGTGCGACCAGAGATCGCCGAGAAGCTGGACGCGATCACGGTCGACATCGAAACGGTGGAGATCGGCATGCGGGAGTAGCCAACGCCTTCCTTCCCGGATCACTCTCCCAGGTGGGCGGCTTCGGCCGCCCACTTTTTTTTCTCCCTCCCAGGCGATAGTACTCTGGCGCGCGCGCGACAACGGGTCAACGCCGAGAACTATGAACGTCGACAGCGATCGCGAGCTTAGCGAACCGGAATCCGGAGGGTAGATGACGCGCAGACGGGTGGTGGTCATGGGCGCCGCGGGCCGGGATTTTCACAACTTCAACATGCTGTTTCGCGGCGACTCGACCTACGAGGTCGTGGCCTTCACAGCCGCCCAGATACCGGATATAGAGGGCCGAACCTACCCCTCGGCACTGGCCGGCGATCTCTATCCCGACGGCATTCCGATCCGGCCGGAGGAGGATCTCGAGTCGATAGTCCGCGACCGAGGCATCGACGAGGTCTGGTTTTCCTACTCGGACGTGTCCCACGATTACGTCATGCGCCGGGCGAGTCGAGTCACCTCCTGGGGCGCCAGCTTCGGAGTCTGCTCCGTAACGCGAACGATGCTCGAGTCCAGCAGACCGGTGATCGCGGTGGCAGCGGTTCGCACGGGCGCGGGCAAGTCCCAAACGACGCGATTCCTGGCGCGTCTGCTCAAGGATCTCGGTAAGAAGGTCGTCGCCGTCAGGCACCCGATGCCGTACGGAGATCTGGCCAAACAGGCCTGCCAACGATTCGCCGCCTACGAAGATCTGGACAAGTACGATTGCACGATCGAGGAGCGGGAGGAGTATCAGCCGCACATCGACAACGGTTTCGTCGTCTACGCCGGGATCGACTATGAGCGGATCCTCAGGCAGGCGGAGGAAGAGGCTGAGGTCATCCTTTGGGACGGCGGGAACAACGACACCCCGTTCTTCCGGCCGAACCTCCATGTCGTCGTGGCCGACCCCCACCGCCCAGGGCACGAGCTGAGCTACTACCCGGGCCACACGAACCTCCTCATGGGCGACCTGATTGTCGTGAACAAGGTCGAGACGGCCGATCCTGCCGACGTAGAGCGGGTCGTGGAGAACGCCCGACGCAACAATCCGAGGGCCCGGGTGGTGCTCTGCAGGTCGGCGATCCGCGTCGAGGGTGCCGACCGAATACGGGAGAAGCGGGTGCTCGTGGTGGAGGATGGGCCGACTCTCACTCACGGCGGCATGACCCGTGGAGCCGGCTGGTACGCAGCGGAGCGGGCCGGAGCGAGCGAGATCGTGGATCCGAGGCCCTATGCCGTCGGCTCCATCGCTGCGACGTACGACGCCTATCCGAACGCCGCGGGAATTTTGCCTGCCATGGGTTACGGGGAAGAGCAGATCCAGGAGCTCGAGGCCACGATCGAGGCGGCGCCGGCCGACATCGTCGTGGAGGGCACGCCGATCGATCTCTCCAGGATCCTTTCGACCAGCAAGCCGATCGTGAAGGTGCGCTACGAGCTGGAAGAGCTGGAGCCGGGCGTGATCCTGGGAGAGGTCGAGCGGGTACTCGCCGACTTCTGAACTTACCTTACCCGCCGTTCCCTACGGAGTGATCACTGCCTTGGGGACCCGGAGCGCCGCGATGTCCTCGAGGGCCGCGTCGGTCTCACTCAGCCCGTAGCGCTTCCCGATAACCCGGGCGAAGTCCAGTCGATCGCGGTGCTTGGCCAGCATCTTCAGCGCCCGAACCACGTGCCGGAACTCGGTACCCCATTGGCCGCGCACCTCAGCGTGCTTGCGGTTGATCGCTAGATGTGGGTTCAGCTCGACGTCGCCCGCGTCCGTATAGTGCCCTGCGACGACGTACGTACCCCCGTCTCTCAGGAGCTCGAAGCCTTCGGGGATCGCGACTGGATTGCCGCTCGCCTCGATGACCGTGTCCGCCCCCCGCCCGCCCGTCAGCTCGAGCACGGCCGCTTGTCGCTCGTCCGACTCCATGCCTTCGAGGGAGAGCGTAACGTCCGCGCCGAGGTCGCGGGCCAGCGCAAGGCGGTCACCGGGCGCACCGATCACGATCGTCAGGGCAGCTCCTCTGAGTGCCGCGAAAGCAGCCGTAGAGAGGCCGACGGGTCCGGCTCCCTGGACGACGACCGTGTCGGCCATCTGAAGCCCGGATCGCTCGACGGCAGCAAACCCCGTGAACAGTCCGCAACCGCCTCCAATCACGTCATCGGCGGAGAGCGACTCGGGGAGCTTCAGGATCTTCACGCCGGGCTTGAGATAGATCCGCTCCGCCCACCCCCCTAGCGGTCCTTCCTCGGCTGAATAGGTGATTCCGTACACACGTCGGTTGGCGCAGCGATTGGGCTGACCGGCGACGATGCAGTGCCAGCACACACCACACACCTCGTGAACGTCGTAGAAGGTCACGATGTCGCCGGGAGCCAGAGGCGCGTCCGTGATATCGGAGTCCACTCCTGCCGTCTCCAACACCCGACCGACGCTCACGTGGCCCGGCACGATGGGGTAGGGGACGCCCGCGAGCTGCCCACGGTGCAGATGGACATCGGTACCGCAAACCTCGCTGGCGACCGTCTCGAGAAGGACGCTGCCCTCCTCGAGCGGGGGGTCGTCGAGAGACCATATCTCCATGGCGGCGTGCGGTTCCGTCATTACCGCAGCGCGGATCGACATGCTCGGCTTCAGTCTTTTGAGTTAGGTGGTGTTACTCAGTCGGGGTGTGGCTGAGGTGAGCTCAGCCTCCCGCGATGAGCCTAGTCACGGCCACTGGGGTCGCGCCAGGCTCTGCGGGTTGGCTGCTGGGTTTGGCGGGACCGCCTACCTGAAGAACGGCGAGATGCCGGCGGGCTTTGGCGGGCGTCGCCAACCGTAGGCTCCACCGGGCCGCCGCCCCGAGCGGAGCAGGATACCACCGGTTCGCGCCTCGCTTCGGTACGGCTTTTCAGACCGCTCGGCCACGCCGGGATCTGCGGTCCTCTTATCTATCTGTGGGGTCCTCTTCCTCTCCATCACGATCCTCCCTTTCCTCCCATCGTTCCATCTATATGAGCCGCGCTTGGTCGGCGGCTGCTTTCAGTTTCTACCGGTATCCCGGCTCGCGATCAGGTGACCGAGAAATCGATCGCCTGGGAGAGCCAGACGGCCGTCTTCTTGTCCCGATTCAGCGCCGGGCTCCACTCCATCTTCGCTGCCACCTGCTGGGCGGCGTCGTCCAGCTGGTGGTACCCGCTCGACTCTGCCACGACCGTCCGCAAGACCTGCCCATCCTCATCGATGTACAGCCAAAGAACGACCGCTCCGCCCACTCCTGCCATCCGCAGCTGGTTGGGATACACGCGCTGCAGGTAGCTCAGCACTTCCTTCTTGTTCTGCAGGGACGGTGCGACCGTGTACGGAATGAAGGATGGCCGATCAGCCGGGCTGCCCGTCTGCGGCGGCGGCGGCAGGTTCTCCACCGGGTTCGACTCGAAGGTGGTCGGAGCGATCGTCACGTCCTCCTCCATGTCGATGCTCGCCACCTTGGGTGTCGCTGGCCGCGAGATGTGCTCCGGCGGCGGTGGAATCCGCACTTCCGGCGGCAGCTCGATCGTCTCGAGTGCCGTAACCGCCGCTCCGAGATTATCTACGCTCATGCGCGGAAAGAGCTCGAAGATGGCTACGTGAACGGTGACCGCGGCAATCAGGCCGAGCGCCACACGCCGTTGGCTGCCGTGCTTGAACGCCTCGTTGGCAGCGGCGTGCAGATCGCCCGGATGGCCTGGTCCGTGGGCAAAGTTGAGAGGGACCCCCGGGAGGACCCGGTCACTCTCCTTCTCTTCTTTCCTCCCCCGACCGCTTCCGCCCATCGAGAAGGCTCCCTTACCTCCTGCAACCCGAAGGCCCCTTCCTCTCCTCAACATTCTATATCTCGCTTTATCTGCAGTCTCGTGCGTTCTCTCTTAATAGCCGTGTATGGAAACCCGATAGACGGGTCGTGCGTACAACCGTGCACCCGTGTCCCATACGAGTCCGAATCTCGCTCGGTGTCGTCACTTGCGAGTCTCTGGCCGGTCACGTGGGCATCACCGGAAACGATATGTGACCGTAACTCTTTGTACGACAGGTAGATGATCCACTTTTACACGCTTGGCTCACTGGACCTGAAAGCGGACGATGGGCGTCAACTGAGGTCTGTTTTGGCCCAGCCGAAGCGGGTGGCGCTGCTCGCCTATCTAGCCGCCTGCGGGAGAGGCGACTCTCACCGACGCGACACCCTTCTCGGCTTGTTCTGGCCGGATCTGGACGAGTCTCGCGCCCGACACGCTCTGAACCAGTCCCTTTATGTGCTGCGCCGCGCAGTCGGCCCGTCGGTATTCGTCTCGACCGGAGACGAGGAGCTCGGCCTGGATCCGGAAGCGATCTGGTGCGATGCCGCTGCGTTCATGGAGGCAGCTGAGGCCGGCCGCGCCGAGGAGGCGCTCGAGCATTATCGAGGAGAGCTCCTGGAGGGGTTCTTCATCTCGGAGGCGCCCGAGTTCGAGAAGTGGTTGGATGGAGAGAGGCTCAGGCTGAGCCGCCTGGCGACTCGCGCCGCCTGGAGCCTGGCCGAGGCGGAGGAGGAGAAGGGCGCTCTGGAGCTGGCGGCCGAGTGGGCCAGAAAGGCAGCCGGATTCTCACCGAGCGACGAGTCCGCCATTCGACGCCTGGTGGCGTTGCTGGATCGGGCAGGGGATCGTGCCTCGGCCGTCCGCACGTACGAGAACTTCGCGGGGCGGCTTCGAGAGGAGCTCGGCGTGGAGCCCTCGCCCGAAACGCAGGAGCTGGTTGCCGCGATTCGCGATCGGGCGGAACCGGCCATCCGCGCTCCCGGCTCGGAGTCTCGAGAGCCCGAAGCTGCGACGGTCGGGCGAGAGAAAGAGCTGTTCGAGCTGGCCCCTCGCCCCTCGGCGTCTTTGGTAGAGCAACCCGCCAAGACCAGCCGGATCGGAGAGATATGGGAAGCGCTGGACCCGCAGGCGGCAGCCCACGCGGCCGCATCCTCAGCCGCCGCGACCCCTGCGAGCGAATCCGTGGCGGTGCTGCCTTTCGTGGATCTGAGCGAGGGAGGCGATCGGGAGTACTTCGCCGATGGAATCTCGGAAGAACTGATCTCTGCGCTCGCCCACGTCGATGGCTTGCGTGTCGCCGCCAGGACCTCGTCGTTCCAGTTCCGGGGTGCTGCCGGGGATGTCCGAACGATCGGCGATCGACTCAACGTGCGCACGGTTCTCGAGGGAAGCGTGCGGGTGCTGGAAGACCGCGTGCGTATCACCGCCCAGCTGGTGGATGCTCGCGACGGATTTCAGATCTGGGGCGAGCGCTATGACCGCGAACTGGCTGACATCTTCTCGGTGCAGGAGGAGATCGCCCGCGAGATCGTGGAGCACCTGAGGGCCGAGCTTGTTGGCCGTCCGGGCGATGCGGGCGCGCCTCTGGTCCGCAGCCATTCGGAGGACCTCGAGGCGTACACGCTGTATCTGAAGGGGCGATACCTCTGGAACAAGCGAACGGCGGATGGGCTACGCGACAGCATCGAGTGCTTCGAGCAAGCCATCGAGGTGGATCCCGACTACGCTCTGGCCTACGCAGGCCTCGCGGATGCATACAGCCTTCTCGGCTGGTATCGCTACCTGACGGCGGATGAGGCCTACGAGAGGATCAAACAGGCTGCCGGAAAGGCGCTGCAGCTGGAGGCCGGCGTACCCGAAGCGCGCACATCGCAAGCCTATGCCAAGTTCATCTACGAGTGGGACTTTCCAGGCGCCGACTCGGAGTTTCTACAGGCGATCGAGCTGAATCCGGGCTACCCGACCGTACATCACTGGTACGGTGAGTACCTGATGGCGATGGGGCGGCTGAAAGAAGCGAACGCACAGCTCCAGCTGGCTCACGACCTGGACCCGCTCTCCCTGACGATTTCGGTGGGTCTGGGTTGGTCACACTACTTTCTCGGCCAGTACGACCAGGCCATCGAGCGCTACGAGAGCGTGGTCGCGATGGACCCGTACTTCGTCATCATGCCGTGGTTTCTGGGCCCGGCTTATCTGCAGGCGGGCCGGCACGAGGATGCGATCGCGCTGTTCGACGAGTGGATCGGCCGCCTCGGTCCGCATCCGGGACTCGTGGCACTCCTCGCGCAGTCACACGCGTTGGCGGGGCGCGAAGATGAGGCACGCGCCGTGTACGCGCAGCTGGAGGAACAGGCGAAGCGGGCTCCGATATTTCCCGACTACCGAGCCCTGGTCCACACATCCCTCGGCGAGACCGACGAGGCGTTCGGATGGCTGGAGAAAGCCCTGGAGGAGAGGTGCTGGGTCCTCGTGTTTCTCGCCGTGGATCCTGCCTACGGGAGCCTGCGCTCCGATCCCCGGTTCGCCGCCCTGACGGAACGGATCGGGCTGCCGGAGACCGTCACCCCTTGAGAACGCCGAGGGGCTGGAGCTTGGCCACCTTACGGCCGATTCCGGCACGATCCACCACATCTACCACGTCGGCGACGTCCTTGTAGGCCTCGGGCATCTCTTCCGCGACCGTCGCGAACGAGGAGGCGCGAACCGCAATGCCGAGCTCCTCGAACTCCTTCTTCAGGTTCCTTCCGCGCACCAACTTCTTCGCCTGGCGGCGACTCATGCGCCGTCCGGCGCCGTGACAGGTCGAGCCAAAGGTCTCCGAGTAGGCACCTTCCGTCCCGACGAGCACGTAGGAGTATCGGGCCATGTCTCCCGGAATGAGCACGGGTTGACCGATGTCCCGGTAGGCGGCGGGAACCTCAGGATGGCCGGGAGGGAAGGCCCGCGTGGCGCCCTTGCGGTGCACGCACAGCCGACGCTCGCGGCCTTCGACGCTGTGTGACTCCCACTTGGCGTTGTTGTGCGCCACATCATAAACCAGGTGGAGGCCGAGCTCTTCCCACGGCCGCTCGAAGATCCTGGCGAACGCCTCCCTCACCCGATGTGACATCATCTGCCGGTTGGCGAACGCGAAGTTGGCTGCCGCGTACATCGCTCCTAGGTAGCTCTCCGCTTCCGGAGAGCTGAGTGGGGCGCAGGCCAGTTGGCGATCCGGCAGGTCGATATCGTACTTGCCGGCCGCCTCCAGCATGACGTCCAGGTAGTCGGTGCACACCTGATGACCGAGGCCGCGGGAGCCGGAGTGGATGAAGACGGTGACGGTGTCGGGAGAAAGACCCAGGCTCGCGGCGGCCTCCTCGTCGTAGATTTCCCCGACGTAGCCGACTTCCACGAAATGGTTGCCCGAACCCACCGTTCCCACCTGCGACCGGCCGCGTTTCAGCGCCCGGTCGCTGACTAGACCGGGATCGGCGTCGGCCAGCCGCCCCCCGCTCTCGATGTGATCCAGGTCTTCCGGGATCCCGAAACCCTGCGCCACGGCCCATCCCGCTCCCTCGGTCAGAACCTCGCGTACTTCGGCGACGGCGAGACCCGCTCCCCGATAGCCGGCGCCGACGCCGGCCGGAACGTCACGCATGATTTGGTTCATAAGGCGATCGATGCGGGGCTGTAGGTCGCTGATCGTGATGTCGGACCGTAGGAGACGAACGCCGCAGTTGATGTCGTAGCCGACTCCGCCGGGACTCACGACCCCGCCGGCCTCGGGGTCGAAGGCAGCTACTCCGCCGATCGCGAAACCATACCCCCAGTGGATGTCGGGCATGCCGATCGAACGGCCGACGATGCCGGGGAGACACGCTACGTTGGCGACCTGCTTGATCGCCTCATCTCCGCGGATGTTCTCCATGAGACCGCGATCCGCATAGACGAGACCCTCCACGCGCATCGCACCCTGGCGCGGGATGAGCCACCGATACTCGTCCAGCTGACGCACCTGCAAACGGTCGCCTCAGATGTCGAAGATCACTCGCGCCTGCCAGCCATCCGGAGCGGGCTCCAGGCGGAGGCCGTGATAGGTCACGCCCTTCAGCTGCCGTTCGGGCAGATCCGGTTCGAGGCGCCCGTGTACCGTCGCCGAGAGCCCCTCCGGCCCCAGCTCGTCAAACGTCGCAGCTTCGAACACGAACCCGTCGACCTCGTCCAGGTAGAGGAGCTCACCCAGCCAGCGCACGAGCAGCCGCTCCAGCGAGTCGGCTTCCAGCGTCAGCGCCCGCTCGTCGGTAGCTGCGCCCGAGGAGGCCCGCTCGTTCTTCCTCATCAGGTGCGCCATCCCGAGGGCGGCTCGCAGAAACAGCTCGGCCGGTTCGGGAGCACTGATCTGGATCCCGACGTCGGCGGTGTGATCGAGCTCCCGAACGCCCGGAACGAGCTCCTCCGTCGACGAGCGGTCCGCCGGATGCAGGCTCATCTGTTCTTCACCCAGTCGGTCACGCTGGACCGCTGCGTGTCCAGCTGCTCGCTGAACCAGACCGAGAAGGGAGGCTTCGTCGCGGCCAGATCCTGAATTCGCTCCGGCAGGCGCGAGACCTCTTCCGCGGCTCTGACGCGCGATTCCTCGAGCCTTACCGAGCCGTGCTTCGTTCGCACTCCACCGTCCATCACCTTGTGCAACAGCGCGCGTCCGGCGCCGACCTCGTCGGCCGTGCCGATGACGTCTCGGATTGCCGACTCACCTATTTCTACCCTGAACACTTGCTTTCGGCCGGGAACGATCTCCTTGTCGGGGGAGAGCTTTGTCCGCCCGCGACCCGCGTAGGATGTCAGCTTGTAGGCGATGTCGAGTGCGGGCGCGTCGGCCGCGACCCCCATGCCCATTCCCACGCCGAAGCCCGTGATCGGGGCGCCGTTCTCCACTAGGCGGGTGATCTCGTACTCATCCAGTCCGCCGCTGGCGAAGATCTCGACGGCCTCGAGGCCCGCGGAGTCAAGCAGAGCGCGGCTCTTCATCGCCAGCTCGCTCAGGTCGCCCGAATCGAGACGGATGGCCCTGATTCTGGACGCATCTCCAAGCTCTTTCGATAGCCGGATCACGTTCCGGACTCCCTCCAGCGAATCGTAGGTATCTACGAGCAGCACTGCATCGGGGTAGAGCTCGACGAAGGCACGGAACGCCCTCAGCTCGCTCTCGTGGGCCTGGATGTAGCTGTGGGCCATCGTCCCGGTTACAGGCACTCCGTAGACGCGTCCGGCGAGGACGTTGCTGGTCGCCGTCGTACCCGCGATGTGGAAGGCACGGGCCGCCTTCATGCCGGCGTCTGTTCCATGCATCCGGCGCAGTCCGAAGTCGACGACGGCCCGGCCGGCCGCCGCCCGCACCACGCGTGCCGCCTTCGTTGCGAGCACCGTTTGCAGATGGACCTGGTTCATCACGAAGGTCTCGACGAGCTGGGCTACCGGGAGGGGGGCGACGACCTCGAGAATCGGCTCCTGGGGAAAGAACGGCGTCCCCTCGGGCATCGCGAACACATCACCCTTGAAGCGCAGCCTGCCGAGCCAATCGACGAACTCCTGCGAGAACTCGTCCAGGCTCGCCAGGTAGTCGAGGCTCTCCTGGTCGAAGCGTAGCCGCTCCAGGTAGTGGAGGACGTCCTCGAGTCCGCACGCAAGCAGGTAGTTGCGCTTCTCGGGCAGCCTTCGGACGAAGAGGCTGAATACGGCCTCGTCGACGAGCTCCTCGCTGAAATAGGCCTGGAGCATCGTCAGCTGATACTGGTCGGTGAGGAGGGCCGCGTTGGCGTCGTCGACCCAGGGTGATCCTCGGCTCATGTCGACGAAACTGTGGTGCTAGAGCTCCTCTGTCAGGGGCTCCATCTTCCAGAAAGCGATCCCGCCCGCCTGGAGGGCGAGCGGCGTGCTGGCGACCCGTGCGGCGCTCGCGAGGTCGATGACGTCCAATGTGCCTCTGGTCGAGCCGATCGACTCGTTGGAAACGAAAGCATAGCGGGAGTCCGGCGATACGACGACTCCGTGCGTGACCGGCTGCGACGTTTCGACCCGGCGCTCCTCGCCGCTCCAGCGATCGATGACGGCGACGGACTGCTCTCCCTTGAGCGTGGCGATCAGGTAACGAGCATCGGGAGTGACGGCGAGGTTATACGGTCCTCGCCCTGTCGCGAAGCGCCGTGTGATCTGAAGCTCGACGGCGTCGATCTCCAGCACTTCGCCGGTTCCGTTGCACGCGACGTACAGCAGCCGGTCGTCCTGAGAGACGGCCACCCAGGTGGGTTTGCAGCGAGCGGCCGGTGCCGTGCTGTCCTCGGGAGCGAGAACTCGCTCCTCGCCGGGCGTCAACAGCAGCCGGCGCGTCACGGTCAGATCATCGACCGAAATCTCGACCATCTGATCGCTGCCCACGCAGGCGGAGTAGTGTAGCGTGCCGGCCCGGTTGACCGCGCTTCCGTGCGGCTTCACGCATGTCTCGATCTTGGCCAGCTCCTGCATTCCCGTGGAGAAGACCGCCGAGATCGAGCTCGGCACCGGGTTCCCGTGGAGGTTGAAGTTGGCGACGAACAGAGACAGGCCGTCCGGCGTGATCGCCATGGTCGCCGGGAACATGCCGACCCGAGCCTTGCCCATGAGAATGTCGCTCCCGGCCGCGTACTTCCACACTTCGCCAAACGGCATGCCGTGAGCCACCGAGACGTACCAGTAGAGCCCGTCGGACGAGACCGTGACGCCATGTGCCCCGTCGATGTCGGCTGGCCGGACCCCGACCTCGATGCTGCGCTCCACGACGAGACCGTCCGGACCGAACCGGACCCGCGACACCTCGTCGGACGCCTCGTTCGCCACGTAGACCCAGTAACGAGCCTCCGGCGCCTCCGGGAGCCCCACGGCGGCCGAACCCGTGGCCGGTCTCGCCGCCTCGTTCATTTTAGCTGTCGTCTCCACGGTCTGGCCGCTCGCCGTGCCGGACGGAACGGTGATCGCGATCGCCAACAGCAACCATCCGCGCATCACGGTACCAGCGGCCGCGGCGGCTCGTGGTGGAGCACCCAGAGTCCGCTGCTGTTATCGCTCACGAAGACGTTGCCCTTGAATGGGTGCGGCCCCCACGCGAACGCCTGGTTGGGCGTGTATGAGTCCTCCTCGTCACCGGCCGTGTGGTAGGATCCGATTTCCCGGCCCTGGCGGTACAGGTCGCCGCGAAGCTCGCCGGAGATGTCCACGATTCGCAGGCCGGCCTGGTAGTAGGCGACGTACAGGATGTCGTCC
>JBDHGL010000067.1:0-14876 GCA_039589875.1 Gemmatimonadota bacterium | reverse complement strand
GTGGCCTAACCTTCGGGAGGGAGCCGTCGAAGGTAAACTCAGTGACTGGCGCTAAGTCGTAACAAGGTAGCCGTAGGGGAACCTGCGGCTGGATCACCTCCTTTCTAGGGAGAAATCTCCTCTCACGGGGAGAAATCCCGGTCAACTCCACACGCCACTCACATTTCTTGATAGATGAAGGGCCCGTCATCCGACGGGCCCTTCTTTGTTGTGTGGATTTCGAGACGACCGGTTCTCTTCTGTGGGCTCACCCGGCGCTCTCGGCTGCCCGGCCGGCCGCGATGTGCTGAGCGGTGTGCATGCCGACCAGGCGGGCGACGACGATGACCAGAAACAGCTGGCCGAGCGTGGCTTCCAGCACGGCCAGCATGCGGGCGGCATCGGACGCGGGCGCCACATCCCCGTAGCCGAGCGTGGTGAGGGTCACGAAGCTGAAATAGGTGAGGACGCCTCGGCCACCCGGGTCGTTGCCGAGCACGGCGAGAGATTCGGGAAGCGCCAGAGCGTTCGGCTCGTAGAACAGCACGATCCCGTATGCCATCGCCCAGATGAGAGCGAACAGGAGATAGACGCAGGCGACCCCGAACAACGTCTCGGACGTAACCTCTTTCGCTCGAATGTTATGCATGAGCAGCGTGAACGTTACCCAGAGCAGAAACGCCTCACCAACCAGGTCGCCGAGGAGCTCGACGCGTGCCGATCCGGCTGCCAGCCAGTGGAGGGCGATGGCCGGAACCGCAAGCGACAACCCGACGATGAGCGTTGAACGCTTCTCCGCTGCCGTGGCCAGTCCGGCCAGCGAAAGGACCGTGAATAGCACGGGTAGGACGGCCTTCATCGGTTCGTCGGGCAGCAGCACCGGCACGGAAAGCGTGAGCAGCAGCGCGACAAACAACAGCTGAAAGCGAATGGACATCGACGGGTGGAGCATTCTGTCGATGAAGCTCATGACGGTCTCCGCTTGTACGGTTCGTGTATCGGGCCCATCACCCTAGGCTCAATTGACAGAGGATCCCTCGCATCTGTCCATACGGCTCAGTATTCTCTTGGCTGGATCGCATCGAACAGCTCACGTGGGACGGACTTGATTCCCGACGGAGCTGCTGCCATCACGACGGCCTATTCTGACGTCTGATAAAAGGAACGACCCGATGCCAAAGCTCCGCGCCGTGGTTTTTCTCCTTCCGTTGCTTTCTCTGGCAGTGAGCGTCGGCTCACCTCGGCCGTTGCAGTCGCAGCCGATCCCGCGCGATGAATACATCCGCTTCGTCCCGCTCGAGGTACCGCGCGTGATCCGCGCGACGCCCACCAGCGAGCGACTTCACTTATACGGAAATCCGGACGATCCCGACTACCGGGACGTCAGCCCGCTCGACGGCATGGACGATCGGCGGTTCGAGATCCTCGAGGATCTTTCGATCCGGTTCGCGCCCTTCTTGGTGCAGAACACGTGGGGCGCGCCGATGGACATCAACATGTTCCGGGATGACGGCATGGCGATGCGGCTCAACGTCGACACGTGGAACCTGATGACCCGCCCCAAGAGCCTCTCCTCGACGGAGGAGGTCCCGTTCTTCCCGGTCGCTCCCGTTCCGTGCACCGGCCCGGTGGACATCGATATGGATCTGTCGGCGATCGAGATCGGCCGGCTGAGAAACGCCGATTGCCGGGTGCAGCAGCTGATGGAGGAGTACGACCCGTTCCTCCCGGCGACGGCGCTGCTCCGTGCCGAGGCCAAGGAGCTGTTCGACGACTGGTTCCAGGTGCTGTGGCTCGATTACCCCGGGCGGGGCCCGAAGGAGTGGCGGGAGATCTTCGAGAACCCGGTGAACGAGACGCTCAGGGAGGAGTGGCGTGGTGCGGTCAAGATCTACTCGCACCCGTTCCTGCGAGAAGTGGTGGGGGCCGGTGGTCCCGAGGGCTACGAATTTATCCTACAGTACTGGTTCTTCTACCCGACGAACGACGGCGGCAACAACCACGCGGGCGACTGGGAGCACATCAACGTCGTCGTGAGCCCGCGGGATCGAGTGATCCGCAACCTCACGGAGGAGGAGATCTTGAGGCTGCTGGAGGGAGGCTGGAACGGAGCCACCGGTGATCAAGAGCTCGTGGTGAAGCGGGTGGACTACTACTTCCACAGCAAGGTGATGAAGCTGGATTTCAGCAACCCCAACGTTTACCTGTCTCGCGAGGAATGGGAGGCTGAAGGGAAGGCCCGACAATATCCGCGGCAGGGCGTCGACAGGCTCTGGAGATACATTCGGAGGATGGCCTATCAGGATCAGGCCGAGACGGTGGTGAACACGCACCCGGTGGCCTACATCGGGGCCGATAACAAGGGAACGGACCAGATCTTCCAGCCGCCCGGCGGCACGAACCGGGACTCGCACGGTACTTTCCCCGGTCCAGCTATGTACAAGGACGTCGGACCGGGCGGCGCCACGGAGGACATCCCCAACTACTTCAAGCACTGGGAGTGGTTCGCGGCCGACGCCACGGCGCGGGAGAGCTTCGAGACATGGTCGCGCGGTGGGGTCGTCTTCTTCGGCCGCGAGGACCGCGTAGAGGTGATCCCCGATTGGGAGCGGATCTACGAACCGTCGAAAATCGACGTGGCCGTTCGCGCCAGGTGGGCCTGGATGTTCCTCCCGATCCGCTTCGGCTACCCGGCCGTCGAGTCTCCCTTCGCCGGGATCGTGTCCCACGCCGAGACCGGCAACCTGTCGGTGGTGGGTCCCGCGTTCAACAACGGCTGGAACCGATCGGGAGCAACGGCGCAGTATGCGCTCTACGACCCGAACATCTTCCCCCGCTTCTATCAGCTCGGCTGGCAGGACGGGTTCATCAACGACTGGGGCTTCTTCAACCTCACGTTCCCCAGCCTGATCATGATTCCGCCCCTGGACCTGGTTTGGAAGGTTGTCGCTCTCCCGTTCCGTGCCGCCGCGCAGGCCAACAACCCGACCCTCTTCCCGTCGGACAAGCTGCCCTTCCGAGCGTGGGGCGTTCAGGCCGGCGTGTCCTGGACGAAGTTCTCTGAGGGGTACGAGGACCTTCTCGTCCAGGACCCGCAGTTCACCGAGATCCTGGTTCGGGTGGTCGAGTTCCTTCAGGATGAGGGGGTCGAGCAGGGCGAGGGGATCGTGCAGACGTCGGAAGTAGACATTCAAACGGCCTTCGCGCCGTACTACGAGATCGATTTCTTCGTGGGGGCGAAGTTCGCGAGCCAGAACCGGTTCAAGTTCTCCCGTAGCGACCTGGATTGGAATGTCACGTTCGTCGACATCGACGATCCGTTCCGGGTCACGTCGGACCTCTTGTTCAACGAGTGGACGGGGTTCTTACGGTTCAGCTTGCTCCCGGGGAGCTTTCAGCCTTACATCAAGCCGGGCTACGGGATTAGCTGGTTCAAGCTCGAGAACATGTCCACCAACGACGTCCTGCTGGAGGATCCGGACCTCGACTACAACGTCAAGTTCACCTGGAGCTTCGGCCTCGGCTTCGAGTTCATGCTTGTCAAGAGCCGCGCTGCCCTGCCCAAAGGACTCGACTTCAGCATCATCGCCGAGTACGTGCGGGCCTGGAACGGCCTCGGGCTGGACATCGGAGACCTCCCGCTCGAATCGCTCGTGTTGCTCGGCGTCACGGCCGACGAGCTGCCGCGGGACCGGACGGTCGGCCGAGACCAGTTCTTCCTCGGACTGAACATCGGAATATGACCCCACTGTGACGCCGCCCAGCGGCGAGCCCGAGTGGCTGCGGATCCTCCGCCAGAGAGAGCGGTCGGGAGGCCTCGTCTCCGGAAAGAGAGACGCTCCGGGCCGCCGCCTCTACGGAAAAAGGGAGATCCGGGAGGCTTCCGGGCCTCCCGCCGAAGGACCGCTGCCGGGAGCTCCCGGACAGGTGACCTCCCCGGCTCCTCCCGCGCCGATGCATGCCGAGCCGCCGCACCCCGAAGCGGCACCATCCCAGACACCCCCTCCCGGGTACACCACGCAGATCTCACCGCCGGCCGGGTTGGGTGCGTCGAACGCGATCGCGACCGCGCTGGGCATGCCCTCGGCGGGCGGCCCTGGTCACACGGCCGAGGAAAGGCGCCGGATGCGAACGCGCGGCGTCGGGCTGGCCACCAGCGGGCTCTTATTCGCCCTCTTCGTCATCCTCGGTCTCAAGCTCCTCGACCAGTCTCCGATCACCTATGCGGAGTGGGTCACGGCGGTCGTCATGACGACTCTCGTTCAGCTGGTCGTGTGGTACATCCCGCACAACTACCTAGACGAGCGTATCAGCTGGGACCGGCACTACACCTACGTGCCGATGATGGCCGGCGCAGCGCTTCTCTCGCTTTACATGTACCTGGCGGTGGAAGCAGTGGCCCGGCTGCTGCTCCTGATGTCCTGGTTCGTCGCGCTGCTGTTTACTGCGGGCCTGGCCGGGTTCGTCGAGGTAGCCGTCATGAGCGGCGCGATGGCCGCGGGCTACCTGATCGCCGCACGAGTTCTAGCCGAACGCGGACAGCTCCCGTCGTTCGCGTTCGAGGTGGTCGTAGCCGGTGTGTTCTTCGGGATCTGCACTTACGCTGCCATGGTGTTCCAGAGGCTGCGGCAGGAGCGGAGCGAGGCTCGCGAGCTCAGGCGAGAGCTTACCGAGCAAGCGCTGACGGATCCGCTCACCGGTATGCCGAACCGCCGGGAGTTCGAGAGGATCATGCGTTCCGAGCTCGACCGGATCCGGCGGTACGGCGGGTCGTGTACCGTCGCGATGATCGATGTCGACAACTTCAAGAACTACAACGACACGCTGGGGCACCCGGCCGGTGACGCGTTGCTCCGGGAGCTCGCCAACGTGATTACGTGGCAGCTTCGACAGAGCGACTTCATCGCCCGCTACGGGGGCGAGGAATTCGCCCTCGTCATGGTCAACACGCCTGGCCTCGACGCGCTCGACGTGATGGAGCGGCTGCGCCGTAATATCGAGAGCCACCGGTTTCCGGACGAGGAGATCCAGCCGGCCGGCAGCATCACGATCAGTGCCGGCTTGGCCAGCTTCCCGGAGAACGGGTCGACCCTGGAGGAGCTGTTGGCTCACGCCGACCAGGCCCTCTACGTGGCCAAGAGCCGCGGGCGAAACCGCGTCTGCGGGCCCTGAACCTACCGGAAGACTTCAGGGCCGGCTTCTGCGCCATTGGGGGACTTCCCAACGTAGGAAAATCCACCCTTCTCAACCGGCTTATCGGGCAGAAGCTGAGCATCGTCACGCCGAAAGCCCAGACCACCCGTAACCGTCTGCTCGGGATCTACACGGACGATACCCATCAGGCCGTGTTCGTGGACACGCCCGGGCTGGTGGATCCACGCTACCTGCTGCAGGAGGTGATGAGGCAGGACGCGGAGGCGGCGATCGCGGATGCTGATCTCCTGATCTATGTCGTCGACTCGGGATACCCGCCCAGCATTGAGCATGCTCGTGCGTTCTCGGTCGGTCCGGGACCGCCCAGACTTCTCTGTCTCAACAAGCTCGATCGAGTCGGTCCGGACGAGCGGTCCGCGCTGGAGAAGCTCTTCGCTGGGTCGGGCTGGGAAGACGTGATCGGAACCGTGGCGACCGAGGGACACGGCGTAGACCGGCTCCGGGAAGAGGCGCTCGGTCGCCTGCCGGCGTCACCTCCGCTGTACCCACTCGACGATCTGGCGGTGGCGCCGGTCCGCTTCTTCGTGGCGGAGATCATCCGAGAGACCGTCTTCGAGCTGTTGTCGGCAGAGGTGCCCTACGCCAGCGCGGTGACGGTTCAGGAATACCGGGAGCCGGAATCCGAAGACGAGGTGGTTTACATCGAGGCCGTGATCCATGTGGAGCGCGAGTCCCAAAAAGGAATCGTGATCGGGTCCTCAGGAACGATGATCCGGCGGATCGGCTCGGAGTCGAGGCGGAAGATCGAGGAGTTTATCGAGAGGCGGATCTACCTCGATCTACGGGTCAAGGTGCTGCGAAACTGGCGAAAGCGAGAGGGCGCGCTTAACCTGCTCGGAGTTCGACGTCCGCGAGGCAGGGGATCGGGCTGACGAGCCGGCGCTGCTGCCGCGAGCGTCTGGCATGAACCGACCACAGGAGAGGCCATGAGCCTGGATAAGCGGCTGCTGGAGATCCTCGTATGTCCCAAGTGCAAAGGCGACCTCGAGTACCGGGAGGACGAAGATGCGCTACTCTGCCACGCCTGCCGGCTCCGCTACCGGATCGAAGATGATATCCCGATCATGCTGATCGACGAGGCGGAGACCTTCTGAAGGTTCCCTCGGTGAACGCCGAATCCTCCAACCCAGCCGCCACTTCCGACGAGATCGTTGCGTTCCTCGCGCGGTCACGGCGTCCGGCCCGGCCTCAGGAGATCGCCCGCGGCCTCGGCATCAGCGGTCGCGGCAGCTACGCGCGGTTCAAACGAGCTCTCGAGGATCTGGAGCGCTCCGGCCGGGTGGTCAGGCAGCGTAAAGGGCGCTACGCCCTTCTCGATGATCTCAACCTGGTGCGAGGTATCCTTCAGGTGACTCGCTCCGGCGATGCCTTCCTCTTGCCGGACACGGACGGGCCGGATGTCTACATCCCCGGCCGGGAGAGAAAGAGCGCCGTAGAAGGAGATCGGGTGCTCGTCCGCATCGAGCACCGACCTCCCGGCCGGAACCCGGTGGGCCGAGTGATCCGGATTCTCGAGAGGGCCAGCGATCAGGTCGTTGGCGTTTACCGAAGAAAGAAGGGATACGGCTTCGTCGCCGCGCAGGAGCCGCGTCTGGATATCGAGCTGTTCATCCCGCCGGGCGCCGAAGCCGAGGCCGAGGACGGGCAGGTCGTCGTCGTGGCGATCGAGAGCTGGGGCGAGAGCGGGCCGGGCCCGGTCGGAAGGGTCGAGCGGGTGCTTGGTGCACAGGGAGACCCGGCGGTAACCGTGCTGGCCATCCTTCACGGCCACCGGCTTCCGGTCGACTTCCCGACGAAGGTCGAGAGGGAGGCGCAGGACCTGTCTGCCGCCGGCATCGGCCAGGCGGACCTTGAGGGTCGAGACGACTACCGCGAGCACCTCGTCTTCACGATCGATCCGGCGGACGCGAAGGATCACGACGACGGTCTCTCCCTCCGGCGCCTCGATAACGGAAAGCTGGAGCTCGGGGTTCACATCGCCGACGTGTCCCATTACGTGCGTCGTGGTTCTTCGTTGGACGAAGAAGCGGCCGAGAGGGGAACGAGCGTCTACCTGGTCGATCGCGTGATTCCGATGCTTCCTCATGCGCTGTCTTCCGATCTCTGCTCGCTCGTGCCCGACGAAGACCGGCTTGCCTTCTCCGTGCTGTTTCGCATCGACGAAACGGGCCAGGTCGAGGAGGCTCGACTGGCGCGAACCGTGATTCGCAGCCGATTCAAGCTGGCCTACGAAGATGCTCAGGATATCCTGGACGGAGATCGACCGGCTCCGGAAGAGGTGAGCGCCGCGTTGGCCGAGCTGGAGAGACTGAGCCGCATCTTCAGAAAGCGAAGAACGGAGCGAGGGAGCATCGACTTCGATCTACCGGAGTCGCGAGTCGTCCTCAACGCGTGCGGAGAGCCCACCGACATCCAGCGGGTGCTGCGTCTTCGCACTCACATGTTGATCGAGGACTTCATGATCCTGGCCAACGAGGCCGTCGCGCAGCTGGCGGAGCGGCAGAAGATCCCCATGATCTACCGCGTCCACGAGGCTCCGCCCGATCGGAAGCTGGAGGGACTCCGCACGCTCGCCGCCACTTTCGGATTCAGGCTGCCTGCCAAGAACCTCGAGCCGAGCGATCTGGCAAAGCTCGTGCGCGCGATGGAAGGAACTCCGCAGGAGCAGCTCGTGAGCACGGTGACCCTTCGAAGCATGAGCCAGGCTCGGTACGATGCCGAGAACCTGGGACACTTCGGGCTGGCTTCCGAAGCATACGCGCATTTCACTTCGCCGATCCGGCGATATCCGGACCTCGTCGTCCATCGTCAGCTGAAGCTGTGGCTCGACGAGCCCGCGAGAGCTCGCAAGGAGAGCCACGAGTATTTGGAAGCGGTCGCGGCGACCTCATCGCAGCGCGAGAGATCCGCCGTAGAGGCCGAGCGGGATTCGGTGGATGCCATGAAGGTGGAGTTCATGCAGCGCCACCTCGGCGACGATTTCGTGGGCTCCATATCGGGGGTAGCGGCATTCGGCATCTTCGTGCTTCTGGACGACTTCCACGTCGACGGGCTCGTGCATGTGAGCTCGCTGACTGACGACTACTACCGCTTCGAGGAGAGTCGTCACGCCCTGATCGGGCGTCGCCGGAAGCGAACTTATCGGCTGGGGGATCCGGTCCGCGTTCAGGTGGTCCGGGTCGACCGCGAGAACCGGCGAATCGACTTCGAGCTGGTCGAGAAGGAATGAACAGACCCCAGGCCGAGGGCACCGCGGTGCGAAGGGCGGTGTAGGGAATCCCGGCTTACGACAAGCGGCGTACGAGAGTCTGACACCCGAAGGAAGAAGAGCGGCATGGCCGAGGCAACCAGCAGTCTAGAGGGTCTGGAGGCGCACAAGACGCGTCTCGATGACCTGAGGAGGTATCTTTGAGATCCCGGAGAAGCTGAGCGAGCTCGAGACGCTGGAAACCGAGATGGCTCGTCCGGACTTCTGGGAGAAACCGGACGAGGCGCGTGCCACGATCGAGCGGTCCAAGCGGCTCAAGGAATGGACAGAGCCCTGGAGTGAGATGGCCGCCAAGATCGAGGATCTACTCGAGCTGGCCGGGCTGCTGAGCGAGGATCCCGACGATGACCTGCTCGGCGAGGTCGAATCCGAGACGGCGGACCTCGAACGCAGGCTGGCGGAGCTGGAGCTGCGAAACATGCTTCGCGGGCCGGACGCCCACCGAGATGCCCTCCTGACGATCCACCCCGGAGCTGGCGGCACGGAATCCCAGGATTGGGCCGAGATGCTGCTTCGGATGTACAGCCGCTGGGCGGAAACCAGCGGGTACAAGGTGGATGTGGTCGATCTCCTGCCAGGAGAGGAAGCCGGCATCAAGTCTGTTACGCTGGAGGTGCAGGGTAACTTCGCGTACGGGTATCTTAGCGCCGAGCGCGGCGTGCACAGGCTTGTTCGCATCTCGCCTTTTGACTCACAGGGCCGCCGCCACACCTCCTTCGCTTCGGTTTTCGTCTACCCCGTCGTTGATGACGACATCCAGATCGAAGTGAATGAAGAGGAGCTCCGGATCGATACCTTCCGTGCCTCCGGCGCTGGCGGCCAGCATGTGAACAAGACGAGCTCTGCGGTCCGCATCACGCACGAGCCGAGCGGAATCGTGGTCTCCTGCCAGCAGGAGCGAAGTCAGCACAAGAACAAGGCGAAGGCCATGAAAATGCTAAAGGCCGCCCTCTATCAGAAGGCGGTCGAGGAGCGAGAGGCGGAGCGAGACGTGCTCGAGAGCACCAAGAAGGATATCGCCTGGGGAAGCCAGATCCGCTCATACGTTCTTCAGCCGTATACCATGGTCAAGGATCATCGCACGGGAGTGGAGGTCGGCAACGTGAGCGCGGTGCTGGACGGAAGGATAGGCGAGTTGATCGAAGCCTTCCTCCGTGAGAACAGCGGAGGCGGTGCTTGACGGACCCTAATGCCGGCCGCAGCGAGGGCGCGACCGCGAGGTGCTCCGGCTGTGGACGTGAGGACGCGCTGAGAGACGGCCTCTGTCCGGAGTGCTGGTATCAGGCTGGCGAGCGGCCGAAGCCCATGCGGGACCGTTTCGCCAAGCTGGCCGAGCTGGAAAAGCTCGGAATCGCGCCGTACGCCTACCGATTCGAGCGCTCGCACACTCTCGCGGAAGCGCTGGATCTGTACGACGAAGCGGATGAAGAAGAGAGTCCGCGGATACGGGTGGCGGGCCGGATCCTCTCCTACCGGGATCTCGGCGGCAGCGCGTTCGCCCATCTCGGCGAGCGGAGCGGCCGTCTCCAAGTCTATTTCAAGCGAGACCTGCTCGAGGACGGTGGGCAAAGCCTGCTCGATCTACTGGATCTCGGCGATTGGATCGGTGTGACCGGCCCGCTGTTTCGCACCCGCACCGGCGAGGTGACCGTCCGGGCGGAAGAGGTGGAGCTTCTGGCCAAGACGCTGCGGCCCCTTCCCCTGGGCAAGGAGGAGATCACGGATGACGGGCGGCGAGTGGTGCACAGCGGCTTCTCCAATCCCGAAGCGCGCTACCGCCAGAGGTATGCCGATCTGGCCGTGAACCCGGAGGTGCGCGAGATCTTTCAGACGAGGGCCGGAATCATCCGAGAGCTCCGACGCTACCTCGAGGAGCTAGGCTTTCTGGAAGTCGAAACGCCGATTCTACAGCCGATGTATGGCGGAGCCTTCGCGCGACCTTTCACGACCGAGCACAACCAGCTGGACTCGGTTCTCTACCTGAGGATCGCCGACGAGCTGTACCTCAAGCGGCTTATCGTGGGCAGCCTCGACCGTGTGTACGAGATCGGCAAGGACTTCCGAAACGAGGGCATCGATCGGACGCACAGTCCCGAGTTCACGATGCTTGAGCTGTATCAGGCCTTCGCGGACTACCAGGACATGATGGAGCTGGCCGAAGAGATGGTCTCCACGGCGGTGGCGGCCGTCCTCGGGCGGACCGCCACCGAGTACGAGGGTGCGACGATCGACCTTGGTGCTCCCTGGACGCGGGTAACCTACCGAGAGGCTCTCTTGGAGCACGGCCAGGTGGACGCTCTCGAGGCCGAGCTGGAGGAACTGCGCGCCGAGGCCCTCGCCTCCGGGCGGTCGGATGCCGAGGATCTTCCGCGCGGAAAGCTGCTGGACGTCCTGTTCTCGATTCGAGTCGAGCCTCACCTCGTTCAGCCGACGATCGTATACGACCTACCGATCGAGATCAGTCCGCTCGCGAAGCCGAAGCGAGGTGATCCCCGTCTCGCGGAGCGCTTCGAGGTGATCGCGGGAGGAACGGAGCTGGTAAACGCGTTTAGCGAGCTGAACGATCCGCTTGACCAGTGGGATCGGTTTGCGGCGCAGGCCAGGGCTCGTCAGCAGGGAGACCTCGAGGCTCAGCCGTTGGACGAAGATTACTTGCGCGCGCTGGAACACGGTCTTCCTCCCACCGGTGGGCTCGGGCTGGGAGTGGATCGCCTCATCATGCTGGCTACCGGACGCCCATCGATTCGCGAGGTCACGCTCTTTCCGACGCTTCGGCCCGACGAGGGTGTGGACGAGTGACTCGGAAATCGAGATCTCTCGAATGGTTCGTCGCTCGGCGATATCTGTCGAGCGGAAAGGGTCGCGGCTTCATGTCCCTCATCACGTTCATCGCGATCGGTGGCGTGACGGTGGGGGTAATGGCGCTGATCGTGGTGATCGCGGTGATGAGCGGCCTCCAGAAGGACCTCAGGGAGGCCATCCTAGGTGCCAGCCCCCACGGAATGGTGATCCGACTCGGTGATGACATCTCGATGGACAACTGGCAGGAAGTGCTGGAGACCGTGCGGGCGGACCAGTCCGTTACGGCTGCCGCTCCGTTCGTTTACACCGAGGTCGTCCTGGCACCTCCGGGGAGCTTCAACGAGGGCGCCGTGCTGAAGGCTCTTCCCGATGATCCGCAGGCATTGGCCGTGGCACGGGTGGACGAGCACCTGGTGTCGGGGAAGATGCCGTTCGGCGCCACCGAGTCCGGCCATCCAGGTCTCATCGTCGGCCGGGGCCTCTCCGATCGCCACGGCCTCTACCCAGGCCAGGTGGTCACTCTCGTGTCGGTCCAGAACGCTGAGCTGACCCCGACGGGGTTACAGCCGCAGATGCGTCGGTTCGAGGTGACGGGGGTCTTCGAGACCGGGCTGTATCAGTATGACACAAAGTGGACGGTCACCGATCTCGCGTCAGGCCAGAGCCTCCTGAATCTCGGAGACCGGGTCACCGGCGTGGAGTTCAATGTCGTGGACGCCTGGAAGGCAGCCGAAGTCGCGGATCGTCTGGACGACGAGCTCCGGTTCCCGTACGCCGTCGACGACTGGCAGCACCAGAACGCCAGCCTGTTCTCCGCGCTCAAGCTGGAGAAGCTTGCCATGTCGGTGATCCTGCTGCTGATCGTGCTGGTCGCCTCGTTCAACATCGTCTCGACTCTGATCATGGTCGTCACCGACAAAACCAAGGAGATCGGCATCCTCCGTTCCATGGGCATGACCGCCAACGGGATCATGCGGATCTTTCTCCTTCAGGGCGTCGTGGTGGGAACGATAGGCACGTTGGTCGGCGGTACGCTCGGCGGCACGCTGGCCTACCTGTTGGACCGTTACGAGTTCATCACACTGCCCGGCGACGTGTACTTCATCGATCGGCTGCCGGTTGACGTAAACCCGATCGACGTCGGAATGATCGTCCTGGCCTCGATCGCGATCTCCTTCCTCGCCACGATCTATCCGGCTCGGCGGGCTGCCGAGCTGGCGCCCGTCGAGGCCATTCGCCATGAGTGAGGCGGCGTGACGCAGGGGCCTGAAGTGCTGCCCGAGCGCGAGGCCGTGTCGACACCCGCCGGAGCGCCGGCTGCCGGGTCGGGTGGGCCGCCTCCGATCTTCGCCCGGAGCGTACGGCGCACGTTCTACAGTCCGGACGGTCGCGAGCTCCGTGTTCTGCGCGGCGTCGACCTGGACGTCGGTCGGGGCGAGACCGTGGCCATCATGGGACCGAGCGGCGCCGGGAAATCCACGTTGCTGCATGTCGTCGGGGCTCTGGATCAGCCGACGAGCGGAGAGGTCCGCATAGCGGGACGTTCTGTCGAAAGCCTCCCGGATGTCGAGGTAGCCGGCCTACGCAACGAGCTGGTGGGCTTCGTGTTTCAGTTCCATCATCTGCTGCGAGACTTCTCGGCTCTGGAGAACGTGATGTTCCCCCGGATCATCGGCGGGATGGCGAGGAGCGAAGCTGAGGAGCGAGCGCGGTGGATTCTGGAGCAGGTCGGCCTCGGCGAGCGACTCCATCACCGGCCCAACAAGCTCTCGGGTGGAGAACAGCAGCGCGTTGCGGTTGCCCGTGCGCTGGTGAACGAACCGCCTGTCTTGCTGGCCGATGAGCCGTCGGGTAACCTGGACAGCGAGACGAGCAAGCGTCTGCACGACCTGCTTTTCGAGCTCGTCGAGGAACACGATAGCGCTCTCGTCGTCGTTACTCATGACCGGGAGCTGGCCGAGCGCGCCGGTCGGGTTTTGCGGCTGGTCGATGGCGTGCTCCAGCCCTCCACCTGAGGCTGTCCGCCGGGCCGTGCAAATCACCATGCGCATGGGATGCGCGCAACACAGCGCGGAAACCGGCGTGCCTCACACCGTGTAACCCGATGATGGAACGGGCAGTCATAGAAAGAGATGAGGGGTTTTTCTCCGCACTGGTACGGTCCGAGCGGCGTGCGAGGTCCTATGGGTCGGAGAAGAAGCCGGCTTCGTTGACCTTCGGGAGAGGGTAGATGCTCTGCGAGCGCTGTCAGAAACAACCGGCGGAGGTTCACCTGACGACCATCCATAACGACGAGATGGCCACGGTGCATCTCTGCAGCGCCTGCGCCGACGAACAGGGTATCGGCGCGACCGCGGCACCTGCTCCGCTCGCCGACTTTCTTGCCCAGATCGGTCAAAGCGCTGAAGATGCCGCCCCTTCCGGCGAGCCGTGTCCGTATTGCGGGACCGCATCGGAGGATTTTCGTCGCTCCGGCCGTCTCGGATGTCCCGAATGCTACGCGCACTTCGAGGGTCAGCTTCGCGGGCTCCTACGACGAGTTCACGGCTCCACGCAGCATGTCGGCAAGCTCTATCTCAGCGAGGCCATCGAAGCGGATGACCGCTTCGCGCGGCTCCGCAGCCTGAGGTTGCGTCTGGACCGCGCCGTCGAGCTAGAGGACTTCGAGGCGGCTGCTGACCTGCGCGACCAGATCCACATGCTCGAGGCTTCCGAGGCGTGAGAGGGAGGGGGGTGTAGGCGTGCCGGATCCGAGGATCGAAGAGCGGGGAACTGCGTGGCTCGACGGAAGCGGGGCGGACCACGAGATCGTCCTCTCTACCCGCGTGCGTCTGGCCAGAAACCTCCAGGGCTACGCGTTCTCGCCCCGCGCTGCCCCGCAGGCTCGCCAGGCGGTGCTGGACCGAGTGCGCGATGCGTTGCTGGGAAGCGACGAGCCGCAGGAAGCCGTGGTCTGGGAGATGGCCGACCTGGAGCCGGTCGAGCGACGCATCCTGCACGAGAGACACGTGGCCAGCCGGGAGCTGATCGGCCCGGACAAGGGCCCCGCGCCGGCCGGCGCGGCTCTAGCCATCACGGCAACGGGCCCGTGCGGTTTGATGATCAACGAAGAGGACCACCTTCGGCTTCAATCGCTACGAAACGGGATGGAGCTCGAGGCGGCCTGGCGCTCGGTGTCAGCCTTGGATGAGGCGCTCGGCAATGTCCTGCCCTATGCGTTCCATCACGAGTTCGGCTTTCTGACCTGTTGTCCGACGAACGTCGGAACGGGACTGCGCGCTTCGGTGCTCATCCATCTGCCCGGCCTCGTTCTCACCAAAGAGATCAACAAGGTGCTCCAGGGCATCTCCCAGGTGGGCTTGACGTACCGCGGGCTGTACGGCGAGGGCTCGGAAGTCGTGGGCAACTTCTTCCAGGTCTCGAATCAGACCACGCTGGGCAAGAGCGAAGAAGATTTGGTCGATCACCTGCGAGAAATCGTGGGGCAGGTAGTCGAGTACGAGAAGCGGGCCCGAGCGGTGCTGCTGCGTGAAGCACCCACGGTTCTGGAGGACAAAGTGTGGCGCGCGTACGGGATTCTGCGGCACGCGCACAGCCTCTCGTTCGACGAGAT
>JBDHGL010000066.1:0-16212 GCA_039589875.1 Gemmatimonadota bacterium | reverse complement strand
GAGCTCTCGACCAACGGACCGATCTCCTCGATCCGGTAGCCCAGATAGCGAGCCGTCTTTTCGAGAAAGGCGCCCGTCCCGGCTGCACATTTGTCGTTCAGCCGGAAGGAGCGGACCTTGCCGTCCCCATCCAGACGCATCGCCTTCATCGTCTGCCCGCCCACGTCCAGCACCGTTCGGGTCTCCGGGAAGAACGCCCGCGTCCCCCAGGCCTGCGCGGTGAGGTCGGTGACCTGAACATCCCGGAAGGAGACCAGATGACGGCCGAACCCGGTGGTGGCCACGTACTCGACCCGCTCGCGCGGAAGGCCGGCGGCCGCGAGCGCTTGGTCGAACACGTCCTGCGCCGCCTCCTCCAGCTTGAAGCCGGTGGGGCGCATGGCGCGGCCGAGCAGCTCGCCGGCCTCGTCCAGAATCGCTGCCTTCGTATAGGTAGGTCGATCCGACATCGATGCCTGCCGTGTGGCTCATGACGCCGTCTCCCTAGCCGGTGCGGTCGGCGCGGGCTGCCGGCGCCCATCGCCGTGTGGCAGACGCTCTAGCGCGAACAGGCCAGCCCCGAGCGCTCCGATGTAGTGAGACTCTTCGCTCACGTTGAGCTGGGTGTCCAGCATTTCGTTCATGACCTCTACCATCGCCTCGTTTCTGGTCACGCCGCCCGTGAACGTGACCTCGTTCACGATCCCCACTCGACGCAGCAGCCCGAACGAGCGCGACCCGATGCTCTTGTGCACGCCTAGCAGGATGTCCTCGATCCGCTTCCCCCTGGCGAGCCAGGAGAGGACCTCGGATTCGGCGAACACGGTGCACGTGGTGCTGATGCTCACGGGCCGCTGGCCGTTTAGCGCCGTGGGCCCGAGGTCGCCTAGCTCGAGGCCGAGCGCCGCGGCGGCGGACTGCAGAAAACGCCCCGTTCCGGCCGCGCACTTGTCGTTCATGCAGAAGTCGATCACGTCCCCGCCGGGCTGGATCCGGATCGCCTTCGTGTCCTGCCCGCCCATGTCCAGAACCGTCTGCGTGCCGGGGAACATCGCGGCGGCGCCCCTCGCGTGGCAGACGATCTCGGTGATCTGGGCGTCGCCGAACTCGACCTTGTAGCGACCGTAGCCAGTCCCGATCACGAAGCCGACCTCGTACTCCTCCAGCCCCGCGTCGACGAGGGCCAGCGAGAACGCCTTCTCGGCCGCTCGCACGACGTTCGCCCCCGTGTCGAGATGGCTCCTCCGTCGTCCACGACGACGGCCTTGGTCTGGGTGGATCCGACGTCCACCCCTGCTGCGTATGGCATTCGCTTCTCCCGCGCGCTCCTAGCTCGCCAGCCGGATCTTCCGAGAGTCCAAGCCTTCGAAGAAGGCGTCGATCCGGTTCTTCATCTGCGCCTCCGACACGACCCGTTTGTCCATCATATCGGACTCGATATAGAGACAGAGGACATCGCGCTCCTCCAGAACCACCCGGCGGCTGTCGGCCAGACCCGTCGACACCGTCCGGCAGCTCTTGATCGGGTGGTAGACGACGCCGTCGGCGCCGTATGCGTCGATCGTCTCGATCAGCGCGCGATCCTGGAACAGCATGCTGTCCACGGCGCTCCGCACGCCCAGCATCAACCCTTCGGCCAAGCTTTCCAGCGGACGCTCCAGGTCGTACTCGAAGTCCAGGTTGAATCCGCCGGAAGCAAACCACAGGTAGGTCGACCCGACGAACGTGCCACCCCAATCCAAAAACAGGTGGTAGAACCGGCGGAAGATCGGATAGCAGGGGACACCGACGAAGATGAGCCGGTGCTTCTCGGGCTCGTTCCCGTGCGGGGTGACCCCGTGCGCGAGCTTGTACTCCATCTCTTCGACGAGATCGGCGAAGTACTTCGCCCCTTCGGGGGTGCCGCGTAGCGCGTTCACGACGCCGAGAAAGATCGTTCCCTCCATCATCGAGTCGTAGACAGCGGGCGTTTCCCGGTTGATCTCGAGGAGGCGACGCCAGCTCCGGCCCATCTGGTTCGTGACATCCAGCACTTCGCGCAGGCGGTCGATGTCGAACGGCGTCCCGGTCATCTTCTCGAGGAGCTCGATCAGCTCACGCAGCTGGTACTCCACGTACTTTTGATCCGACTTCGAATCGGTGCCGCTCAGGGCCACCCCCGGAGCGCTTCGCGAACCGGGGACGTCGAGGGTAAAGATCGGGATGTCGTACATCCGCTCCCAGATCTCGGCCCACTTGATGTAGGTGTTGCAGGCGTTCGTGTAGACCGCGACATCGGGAGGCGGGATCGTCCCCATCGGATGCTCGCCACCCCTGAGCTGGAGAGCGTAGTCCGCCTTCACGTAGCCACAGACGTCGGGCGAGAAGCCGTGATCCTCGGCCAGATTCAGATACTCGTCGGAGACCTTCCGGACGGCCGTTTGCAGCGAGTTGATCTCGGGAAACACGACCTGGAGGTCAAAGGTGCGGAGCAGCTCGACGAGACTTCCCATGACGAAGACGTACGCCGCCTTTTGACCGGCCTCGGGAGCTCCCGTCAGACCGCCGAACCACTCGTTGAACAGGCGTTTGCCGTCCGTCTGTCCGCGCCCGATCAGTTTCTCGCCCACCGGCTTCGTCATCTTCTCACCTCTTTAAGCTTCATTCGAAGAGGATGTTCTCGACGAACGTCTCGAGCTGGATCCTCAGGTGGTCGTAGCGGGCCATCTTCTCCTCGAACTCCGTGATGAAGTAGGGAATGCCCTCCTCCTCGAGCGCGTCGGAGTACGCCACCTGCTCGTCCAGTCCCGGCTCGCACATCTTGGCCGCCGAAACGATCGCCGCCTCGGCGCCCGACTCCCGGATTCGCTGCAGGAGCATCTTCTCCTTCGGCTTGCGGAGATCGTGCTGGACCGGGCTGTAGGAGGAGGCGTTCAGGTATGCGTTCGCGAGGGCCAGAAGCGGATCCCCATCGAGCGGTACATCCTCGAGGATCCACCGGAGGCCAATCAGTAGATCGTCGTCCACCACGTAGCAGAACTGGGAGATCGACGTGAGCAGGTCGATTGGTGGCTGCTCGCAGAAGCCACCCTCGAACACGACCCGCATCTTGTCCTGAGGCTGCGCGTCGCGCTCCCGGATCCGAGGGAGCAGCGAGCCGAGGAGCTCGTTGTGCTCTTCCCGGGTGATGAGCCCGGCCAACGCGACTAGGACATACGCCTCATCCACCGGCAGCAGCCACGGCGTCTCGCGCTTGATCTCGTACAACTCGCGGAGCAGCCGGCGGTTCTCGTTGAAGACCTCGATCGAGCCGCGCAGATCGGCATCCGTCACCTGCCGGCCCGTCACCTGTTCGATGTCCCGAACCACGCGGGCGTACTCCTCCCGCAGGTAGCTCGGGGCGAACGCAGAGTTCGCGTTCTGTGGGAAGTAGAGGATCTGGCCGGGATGGGGGAGGTTTCTCGCCCAGATGCCAGCCAGGTTGCGGGCCGCATCACAAATCGGATGGGTCACGAACATGTCGAGCTCGACCCGGCCGGTCAGAGCCAGCTCGAGAGAGCTCTTGATGATCGAGCACAGGTAGGAGCCGAAATGTGAGTCCGCCTCGCGGCGCTCCACGGGCGCCCCACGCAGTTTGACCGGCAGCATGCCCGCCGCATGAGCCAACTCCTCCGGGAAGTAGACCTGGAAGTGACCCAACACCCGGCCGCCGGACTCCCGCCAGTTTCGCACGGTCGGAAACTCGAGATCCTCGACGTAGTCGCGGCACCAGTCGATCGTCTCCGCCACGGACAGCCCGTCATCCAGCTCGAGCAGTCGCTCGGGCACAGCGCTCCGCTCCGTCTTCGCCGGCTCTGTCATCGTTGCCGTCCTTGGTGCTCTCGCGTGGCGTGCGGGCTCATGCGTCCCTCCAGACCGGCTCTCGCTTCTCCATGAAGGCGGCGAGTCCCTCGTGCGGATCCTGGAGATCCATGAGCTCGTGCAGGTACCGCTCTTCCGCTTCATCGAAGGCGTCGGGAAGCGATGCCGCCATCCCGTCCACTACCGTGCGCTTGGCAAGCCGGAGTACCGGGCCGCTCAAGCGGGCAAGGGAATCGACGTAGGCTGCCACGGCCTCCTTGAACCCGTCCACCGGGGCCACCCGGCCAACCAGGCCGATCTCGAACGCCTCCGCGGCCGTTATGACCCGGCCGGTCAAGATCAGATCGAGCGCCCGCTGTAGCCCGACGAGCCGCGGAAGGAGCGCAGCCGCGACGGGCGGAAAGACGCCGAGCTGGATCTCGGGCTGGCCCAGCTTCGCCTTCTCGGAAGCGATCACGAGATCGCAGGCCAGCAAGAGCTCGCAGCCTCCGCCGAGGGCCGCTCCGTTTACTGCAGCCACCACCGGGTACTCTTGAACGAGCAGCTTCCGCACCACGCCGTGGAACGCTTCGATCATGAACTCGACCCGCTCCGCGGTGTGATCGGCCACGTCCACGCCGGCGCAGAAGGCGCGCCCCTCCCCCGTCAGAACCAGCAGCTTGAGATCGGGGTCGGTGGAGAGGCCGCTGAGCGCCTGATCCATTTCCCGTAGCATCGGGATGTGGAGGACGTTGAGCGGCGGACGGTCGAGCACCAGGCGTGCAACGCCATTCCCGGCGCGCTCCAGGCGGACGAACTCGCCGCTCAAGACCTCGGAGCCGACGTCACTGCTCATCCGCCGCCCCCGACTGGAGCCTTCTCTTCCGCCGTCGCCGCCCCCTCCTCCTCGCCGCTCCCTTCGCCAGCTTGTTCGGTACCGTCGAGGCCGGAGCCGCAGGCCCCGCAGTACTCGAACGTCGAGGGCAGTCCGGCCGCTCCGCAGCTCGGACACTCGCCGGACGGCGGCCCCCAGACGAACTCGCTGGAGCCTCCCTCGGCGGCGAGCCGGCGGAGATCCATGTAGCGCGGCTTTCTCTTTTCGACGAAAGCCCGCATCCCCTCCCACGGCTCGTAGCTCGAGTAGTGGAGGGCGAGCCAATCCGCGGCGTGGCCGATCGTTTGGCTCCAGGCGAGTTCCTTCCAGAAGTTGACCTGTTGCTTCGTGTAGCGGGTGCACTCGGGGAACTGCTGCAGAAGCTGCTCGACGAGCTGGTCCACTGCTTCGTCCAGCCGCTCGAGGCTGATCGCGTACCCGTCTTCCCCGGCCTGCGCCTTCCGGATCTCGTCCTTCGACGCTCCCTCGATGAACTCGCCGTCCTTCGTGACGGAAGGAGCGACCCGGTTCACCAGCCCCCACTCCAGGCACTGCCGGGCCGGAATTCGGCCGTTGAACAGGAGCATCTCGCGAGCCCGGCGGTCGCCGATGAGGATCGGAAGCCACTGCGTCGCGCCGCCTGCCGCCACGCTCCCCACCCTCGTTCCGACCTGTCCGATCCAGGCGTGCTCGGCCATCACGGCCAGATCGCAGGCCATCTGCGACTCGTTCCCACCGCCGACTGCCATGCCGTTCAGCCGCGCGACGACCGGCTTCCCGGAGGTGACGATGCTCTCGATGTACGCACGGAACAGGCGCATGTACTTCCAGTAGTCGCGCGGACGCTCGGTATAGAGCCGCTCGTACTCCTTGACGTCTCCGCCCGTGCAGAAAGCCTGATCGCCGGCGCCAGTGTAGACGATCGCCGCAATCGTGTCATCGAATGCCGCGTCCTTGAACGCGGTGGCAAGCTCCTCCAGGGCCGGCGTCGAATAGGCGTTGTAAGCCTGGGGCCGGTTGATCGTGATCCGGGCGACCCAATCGCCCTTCTCGTAGAGGACTTCCTGAAAGTCATAGGAATCGGCTGGCTTCGGCTCGAAGTGGCTCATCTTCTCCTCGGTCTCTTTCTCGATATCATCTCGGGCCTTCGGATCGATATCATCTCGGGCCTTCGGATCAGTCCGGGGCTCAGGTCGCGCCCATCGCGACGGCTTCCGCCGATTCCAGCGCGGCAGCCACCGTCTGGTCGACGTACTCGTCGGCCAGGGGCATCAGGAGGTCGTGATAGACGCTGAACAGTGCCGCCGAGCACTCGCCGCCCCAGTCCGCCGGCTGCAGCGGGCGTGGCAAGTAGGGATCGATCAGCGGAAACTCCCGGTACTCGTGCACGAGCGCGAAGCGACGGACGAAGGCTTGCTCGCCGGTGAGCTGGTTCTCCTCGATCGCCGTACGGCTGGACTCGTAATCCGGCAGGTACCGGTCGATGAACTGCTTGTAGCGGAGGTTGATGCTAGGCAGATCCCAGCACCGGGCCACGAGCTGAGCGACGTTCGAGAACCCGGCGTGGTCGGCCTGGAAAAACTCAAGGTGGTCCCGGATCTCGAGACCATCGGCGATCTCCTCGATGCGCGAGCCGATGGCGTGCGGCGTGATGTAAAGCCCGTTGCCCAGCGACCCACAACCGAGCCAGAGCAACCTGACCCGCAGTCGATCGCGCAGCTGACGCCGATCCTCCGGAATGGAGTAGGCGACCAGATACCAGCTGCCGTCCCACTCCTCGTCGCGCGGCGGATGGTAGATCCGGGCTTCACCTTCCTCCAGGAGCCGGCGACCTCGCCCGGTGAGCCGGTAGAAACTGTTCCGCCCGCGCCGTTCCGCTTCCAACCAGCCCTTCGCCGCCATCCGAGACAGCACCGTGCGAACCGCACCCTCGGAGAGTCCGAGAGGAGCGAGCAGCTCGATGAGGCTGCCCACCCAGACCGGCTCGGGGCGGTGGAGGAGGAAGTCCCCGAAGAGGGTGAAAATCAGGTCCTTGGGGCGCTGTGCCGGCATCGTGGGTTATCCCTTATATATCATATTCTATACGCTCGTAATAATACTGTGATATGTGGGCACGGTCAACAGAACGGGGTGATCCTGTTGGATTATGGCAGAGGGTGCGATACCGTCGTCTCAGTGACGGACGCCGGACGGACCTCGGTCTTGGTCGAGAGCGAACACGCTGTGGATGATCTGGACTCAATGATCAGCCAGTTTGCACATATCAACGGGCTCCGGTTTCACTACCTGGAGTCGGGAAGCGGGCCGCCCGTTCTCCTCCTGCACGGCTTCCCCGAGTTTTCATACGCGTGGCGACACCAGTTACCCGCCCTGGCCCAAGCTAGCTATCGGGCGGTCGCGCCCGACCTCAGGGGCTACAACCTCTCGTCCAAGCCGTCCGGGATCTCCTCGTACCGGTTGACCCATCTCGTCGCCGACGTGGTCGAGCTGATCCTCTGGATGGGTGACAGCCCTGTCGTACTCGTCGGGCACGATTGGGGCGGAGCCTTGGCCTGGTACGTCGCGAAGGACCATCCGGAGCTGGTGAGCCGGCTGATCATCCTGAACGCGCCGCACCCAGTCCTCATGAAACGGCAGCTCCGCACCTGGGCCCAGCGACGTCGGTCCTGGTACATGGTCGCCTTTCAGCTTCCGTCCCTTCCCCAGCTCGTCATGCGCTCCTTCGACTTCGCCATCCTCCGGCGGATTCTCAACCAAGAGCCTGGCCGGCCGGGCGCGTTCGACACCGAAGAGATTCAGGCTTATCGCGATGCCCTGGCCCAACCGGGCGCGCTGACGGCCACGATCAACTGGTACCGGGCGCTTCGGAGCCGGCGTCGCGGCCGGCCGATCGGTCCGAGTTGGCGCGACACGGTGATCGAAGCCCCCACGCTCGTCATATGGGGGGAGCAGGACCGCTATCTCGGATTGCCGCTGCTGGACGGCCTTGAGGAGCTCGTGAGGTCGGTGCGGATCGAGCGGATCCCTGATGCGAGCCACTGGGTTCAGGCGGACGCGCCGGAGCGTGTGAACGAGCTCATCCTGGGGTTTCTCGAAGAGACCGCAACCAGCTGATCCCAAGCGTGGGACAGCACTCCGCCGGGGCGGGCGCTGTTCACCAGATGCGAGACCGGCCATTTTGCTCCTTCATTGATCGCCGTTGAGGCCCGCACCGGGCTCTCCTGCGAGCACCGTTACAGCCGGAAAGAGACAGCGCGATGAACGAGCCACTGTACCGCTCTCGCGTCCGCATTCAGAAGCTGGAAGGGCCGCACCGGCTGGCGTGGATCGAGCCGTTCGATGAGCCGCTCGAGTTCGGCGTCCACGGCCCGATCGCCGAGTTCTACGGCGCCCAGACGGCCGAGCCGATCCCCACGACGCTGGACTACGTCGTGGCCGCCACCGGCGGCTGACTGACCGGTACCCTGGGCGGAGCCCTGGAAGCCAGAGGAATCCCGAGCCAACCGGACCGACTCAGCTCGACCGTTACCGGCGAGATCGGACCGGTCGAGGGCACGCTGAAGATCACCCGTATACACGTGCAGTACGACATCATCATACCGAGGGGAACGAGAACAGAGGCGGAGAGGGCGCTCTCGTATCACGTCGAGAAGTGTCCGGTGGCGCAGACCCTGACACCCTGCGTTGAGATTGCATGGGATGCGGAGATCCGGGAGGAATAGGAGGCTCGAAATATGGAGAATACGACCGGCTCTGGAGTGCGGCTTTTCTCGTGGGACGAGGTCCCCAAGGAGCAGGTGACCGACGGCATATCGCGACGCCTCGTGACGGGCGAGCAGATGATGATCGCGCATGTGTACCTGGACAAAGGAAGCGTCGTGCCGACCCACTCGCACGAGAACGAGCAGCTCACCTACATCCTGGAGGGCGCGCTTAAGTTCTGGATCGGCGAAGACGGAGAGGAAGAGCTGATCATCCGTGCCGGGGAGGTGATGCACATCCCCTCGAACGTTCCTCACAAGGCCGAGGCGCTCGAGGACACGTTCGACGTGGATGTCTTCAGTCCGCCGCGCCAGGACTGGCTCGACGGCACCGACACCTACTTCCACGAGGAGTAAGCCTTGGACCTCGGCCTGAAGGGAAAAGCGGCGATCGTCGGAGGCTCCAGCCAGGGCCTAGGACGGGCGATCGCGGAGGAGCTCGCCGCGGAGGGCGCGGATGTCGTCATCTGCTCACGTGACTCCGCCAACCTGGAGCAAGCACTCGACAAGATCGAGGAGGCGACGGACGCCCGGATCGTAGCGGTGCCCGCCGACCTCTCCGAACCAGGCGACGTGGAGAAGGTCGTCGATGTCGGGTTGGCCACGCTCGGCAAGATCGACATCCTAGTGACGAACACGGGCGGCCCCCCGACCGGCCGTTTCGAGGACCTTACGCCAGCGGACTGGGATCAGGCCGTCCGCCAGCTGCTGAACAGCGCGGTGAACTTTGCCCGGAGTGTGTTGCCGGGAATGAAGTCCAGGGGATGGGGCAGGATCATCAACGTGACCTCCGTAGCCGTGAAGCAGCCGATCGACGGCCTATTGCTATCAAACAGCGTGAGAGCCGGCCTGACGGGCTTTGCCCGTACGCTGGCCAACGAGGTCGCATCGTTCGGCGTGACGGTGAACAACGTGCTGCCGGGATACACGCGAACCGACCGCCTCGTCGAGCTGGCCGAGCAGTCCGCAGCAGCGGGTCGGGTGGAGAGCGCGAAGGCCATCTTCGCTACGTGGGAGGAGGAGATCCCGGCCGGCCGTCTGGGCGAGCCAGAGGAGCTTGCCGCGCTGGTGGCGTTTCTCGCTTCCGAGCGGGCGGCCTACATCACCGGGGCGTCGATCACCGTGGACGGGGGCTGGACGAAAGGCCTCCTCTAGCTTACGACCGGCTCGCCAACCCCGTAGCCTCCCGCTCAGAGAGGGCTCAGGTTTTGTCTCGCCTCTTCCTCGGCGGCAGCCCGATCGAGCTTTCCGGATGGCGTCCGCGGCATGGCATCCAGAAGGCGGATCAGCCGGGGTCGCTTGTGCGGCGCCAGCGTCCTCCGCAACCGATCCCGCAGTGAATCGATCTCCAGGCTTTCCTCGACTACCAGGGCGGCCGCCACGACCTGACCCCACTTCGAATCCTCCACCCCGAAGACCACCGCCTCTCGAATCGGCTCATACGCGATCAACGCGGCCTCGACCTCGAGAGGATCCACGTTTTCTCCCGCGGTCACGATCAGCCTGTCGAGCCTGCCGTGGATGTGTAGCTGGCCCGCCGAATCGAGTTCTCCTTCGTCACCGGTCGAGAGCCAGCCCTCGGCGTCGAGACCGGATCGTAATCCTCCGGCATCCAGGTAGCCGCTCATCAGCATCGGCCCGCGCAGCTGGATTTCGCCGTCCATTAGCCGCAGCTCCGCGCCTTCCAGCGGTGCGCCGGCACCCATCTCGCCGCGGTTCACCGTTCCATAGCGCTGCGTCGTGACCTGCGAGCACGTCTCGGTGAGACCGTACGTGGTGAGCACCGGGACGCCCCGATCGGCCGCCCGCTCGAGGAGCGTTGCATCGCCCGGCGCTCCCCCCAACAACACTGCCCGCAATCGCTCGGGCGGGCTCCAGGCCGGCTGTACGTCCAGAAGCTCGCTCAGCATCGCCGGCACGAGCGACAGCAGGGTGATCCTGTGGCGCCGAATCGTCTCGATCGTCCGGGCCGGATCGAAGCCGGGAGAATCGAGAACCGCGCAGCGCCGCGCGACCAGAGTCCTGACCAGGATGGACAGGCCTCCAACATGCGCCAGGGGGAGTGCAACCAACCATCGATCGTCCTTCTTCCAACCCAGGTTGCTCTCACTCGCGTCGGCGGAAGCCAGAAACGCCCGCCGGGAGAGCAGCACGACCTTCGGCAGGCCGCCGCTCCCGGAGGTGGGGACGACGGCCAGGATTGACTCCAGGTCGACCGCTCGGGACCCCGCTATTTCTGGTTGCTTCGGGCCGCCACCTCCGGTGAGCCCCCGGGCCGTTTCCCGATCCACGGTGAGCGCCGGACGAACCAACCCCTGGAGGGCGTCCCGCTCCACCGTGGTCAGCCTGTCGTGGAGCAGCGCAGCAGGCACGCCCAGCTCGAACAGGGCGAGCAGCACGCAAACGGTCTCGGGCGTGCGCTCCGCGACTATCGCCACGGGCTGGCGCCGATCGGCGAGCGTTTTCGAAAGTCGCGATGCGGCACCGGCGACTAGATCGGCCAGCTCCGCAAACGTGTAAGCTCGGTTTTCCGAGATCAGCGCGACGCGATCGGGCGCATCGGCAGCGGCCGCCAGGATGCTCAGCTCTCGACCGCTCCGTTCAGGGTCGGCACGCCCGCGCCGATTCACGGGCGGAGCTCCTTCAAGCGCACTCCGGCCTCCTCTGCGAGCCGCTCGGCAAGCGGCGGCAGCCCGAGGCCCGGCGTGTCGTGCGGGACGAGCTCGGCTTCCCGGAAGGCGGGGATCTGGATGGACGGCCAATGCTCGAGACCGGCATGAGGCGCCAGCCCGGCGGGCGGACAGGGAGCCAGCGCCAGAGCCAGCTCTGCCGCGCCAGCCAACGCCACCGGACCCTCGAACAGGTGCGATACGACCGGCTCTGCGCCCCGACTGCGGGCCAGTCCAGCCAGCCGCTGGCAGCGGATGAGCCCGCCGTGATAGCTCGGCTTGAGCACGGTGTAGCGGTAGCCTCCAGCCTCGAGCGCGGCCGGAAGTCCTGCCTCGTCGCCTGGAGATAGAGACTCGTCGATCGCCAACGGGACCGGGGATGGCCTCTGCCCCTTGAGCGCCTTCAGAGCGCCGAGCGGAACCGGTTCCTCGACGAACTCGAGCTCGAGCTCCGCGGCGGAACCCAACCAGGCCGGAAGGGCCTCCGGCGCCAGGCTGCCGTTCGCGTCCGCCCGCAACCCGATTTCGGGACCGAGCTCGGCCCGCAGGGTGGCGAGAAGAGCCAGATCTTCCGCCGGCGATCGGCCCACCTTCAGCTTGAGGTGCCGGTAACCGCGATCGACTCGGCCAGACGCCGCGGCCAGCACGTCCCCGGCAAGGAGTGCGGCAAGAGCCACGCGAGGCCGCAACGCAGTCTCGATCGGTCGAGCCGAGCCGGTGCCGGCAAGGAGCTGGGAGATCGGCTTCCCGGCTACCTGGCCGGTCAGATCGAGCAAAGCGGTCTCCGCGGCGAACCGAGCGGCGGGTGTCCGAAGGTTCGCCATATCCAGTCGCTCTTCGATCGTCTTTTCGATCGTCCCGGAGGCTGAGCCCGCCGGATCGAGCTCCGGCAGCGACGCCCAATCGATACCGACCAGCTCCGTGCAGACCTGATCGAATGACTCTCGCGAGAATCCGGGAAGCGGCGATGCCTCGCCCTGCCCTATTCGCCCGGCCTCGTCGGTCAGCTCGAGCAGCAGGCTTCGGCGCTCGCACCAAACCGCCTTCGCGTTCGCTACCGATTCGTCGAGCGGTCCCTGCACCTCGAAGACGCGGGCTCCCGCGACGCGCACCATGCGGTCAGACGCCGAGGATGAGACCGGCCGCGAGCAGCAGTGAGAACAAGAGCTCGAGGCGCGCCGTTCGGAAGAGCAGCGGGTTCATCGCCGGGCCGGATGTCGTGGCCACCGCCCGGACAAGCCGAATGGCCAGGGGCGCCGTCAGAAGGGGGAGGAGAATCCCGTAGCCCGTCAGCTCCGACGCCAGCATGCCGATCGGCACCATATAAGCTACCGTGAGCAGAGAGCCGTATTCCCAGATGGCGAAGGTTCTCCCCCACCGAACCGCCAGCGTGCGCTTGCCGGTCCTCGCATCCGTCTCGAGATCGCGGAGGTTGTTCACGACCAGAATCGCCGTCGCAAGCGTGCCCACCGCGACGGAGCTCCACCAGGCCAGGGCCGGCACATGGCCCGCCTGCACGAATGCCGTGCCGCAAACGGCAACGAAGCCGAAGAAGACGAGAACGAAGAGATCGCCCAATCCATTGTATCCGAGCGGAAACGGGCCCGCCGTGTAGGCGACAGCCGCCATGATCGACGCGATTCCGATGACGACGACGACCGGGCCCGCAACATACGTCAGATACACGCCCGCCAGCACGGCGGCGCCGAACGCGGCGACCATGCCTCGGCGCATCTCGGCCGGAGTGATCAGGCCGAGCTGCACGGCCCGGGGCGGGCCCAGGCGGCCCTCGTCGTCGACTCCCTTTTCGTAGTCGAACAGGTCGTTGGCGAAGTTGGTCCCGACCTGGATCGCGAGCGCTCCCATCATGGCAGCGAACGCCGGACCGGCACGAAAGCCGCCGACGGCGATCGCGCACGCCGAACCTACGGCCACCGGTGCGAGAGCTGCCGGCAGCGTGGGAAGACGGGCGGCAAGAACCCATGCCCGCCGCGAACCGGGCCGAACGCCTACCGCGTTCAGCTCACCGGGCACGTCGAGCCGAGCCCCGTCTGCTCCGTCAGGGAAAGCGGGGGAACTTCCCGAATTCGGGCGCACGCTTCTCCAGGAACGCGTTACGGCCTTCCTGGCCCTCTTCGGTGAGATAAAAGAGCAGCGTGGCGTTGCCCGCCAGCTCCTGCAGGCCGGCCTGACCGTCGCAATCGGCGTTCATCGCGGCCTTCAGGCAACGGATCGCCATCGGGCTGTTGCGGAGGATCTCCCGGCACCACTGAACCGTCTCGCGCTCCATCTCTTCGTACGGGACGACCGCGTTTACGAGACCCATCTCGAGCGCCTGGTCGGCCGAGTACTGCCGGCAGAGGAACCAAATCTCGCGGGCCTTCTTCTGCCCGACGATCCGGGCGAGGTAGGCGGAGCCGTACCCTCCGTCGAAGCTCCCCACCTTGGGCCCTGTCTGGCCGAAGATGGCGTTGTCCGCAGCGATCGTCAGGTCGCACATCAGATGGAGGATGTGGCCGCCGCCCACCGCGTAACCGGCCACCATCGCGATCACCGGTTTGGGCAGCGTACGGATCTGTCGCTGTAGATCGAGCACGTTGAGCCGGGCGATCCCGTCGGAGCCGACGTATCCCCCCTCGCCGCGCACCTTCTGGTCGCCCCCCGAGCAGAAGGCCTTTTCGCCCTGCCCCGTCAGGATCACGACTCCTATCTCCCCATCGTCGCGCGCGTCGTCGAGCGCGCGGCTCATCTCCTGCACGGTGAGCGGCCGAAACGCGTTACGCACTTCAGGACGGTTGATGGTGATCTTGGCTATGCTATCGGAACATTTGTGGTAGAAAATATCCTCGAAGTCGAAGCCGTCTTGGAGCTCCCACTCGACCATGTATACCTCCGAGAGATGGCGGTTCGCGGTACTCCGGAATAGGAAGCCGGCAGAGCCTCCAGGCAAGGAAGTCAGGAGCCGTCGAGCGCCCTTAGCCCCCGGTCGACAGCGTTTCGGATCCGGCCGTTCTGCTCGGCCGCCCCGTGGGCGGGGACGCGCGCCTCGACGACCGTACAGCCCGCCGTCGAGAGGGCTCGGTCCAGCTCGGTTCCGAGATCGCCGACGGTCTCGGCCGTTGCGTACCGGTGGCCGTAAAGCGCGGCCGCGTGCTCGAGCGCCGCCTCGTGGGGCGTCGTGAAATGGCTGAGCGACGCTGCGAACTCCACCCGACCGGCGATCGGAAGCTCCTCGAAGATCCTCCCTCCGGCGTTGTTCACCACGACGATTACGAACGACACCTCCAGATCGAGTGCGGCCTGGAGCCCGTTCAGGTCATGAAGAAATGAGAGGTCCCCGAGGAGCAGTGTCGTCGGCACCCCCAGCCGACCTGCCGCCCCTGCGGCGCCCGAGACCAGGCCGTCGATCCCGCTCAGACCACGCTGCGACAGCACTCGGGCGGGGCCTAGGCCGGGCTCGCACCAGGCATCCACCTGCCGGACGGGAAGGCTGTTTCCCAGGGCCAGGAGGCCGGCTTCCGGGGTGGCACGCACGACTTCCCGGGCCACCGCTCCTTCCGTGAGGAGATCACCCGCTTCGGCGAGCTCATCCTCGATCGCCCGGCGGACGATCGTGTCCGCTCGCTCGAGCAGGCTCGTCCAGTTCGAGCGCACATCGTCCGGCCCGCGTGTCCCTTCGCCGGAAACTGATTCCGAGAGAGCGTCCGAGACGGCCCGCGCGAACGCACCTGGATCCGCTTGAATCAGCAGATCCGCCGAGCTCTCTGGATCGGGCCATCCGTACGGCGCGACCGCTATCCGGTGCGCGTCAGCGGCGCCGGCCAGCTCGGCAGCGAGCTGCAGAAGCCCCCCCGACGTCGGTGCTCCTCCGATCTGCACGATGAGGTCCGGCCGGAGCTGCACGCGACCCGACTCGCTGCGGTAGACCGGATCGAAAAACGCGAACCTCGGCGGCAGCGCTCCGTCGAGCACGCCCAAACGCAGCTGGCTCGTCGCTTCCGCGCCGACCGGCATCGCCGACACGGCGCAAAGATGAAAGAGATCGTCAGCCGTCTCCCGTTGAGCGAGCGTGGCCGGCCCGCAGATCATCAACGGACGAGCGGCCGCACGGATTCGATCGGCCACTTCTCCAACGACTTTGCCGTCAACTGTGGAGGGCGGCGCCGCGACCCGCGTCACCCGGCTGGCCAGGGCTCTTCGGTAGCGAGCCTCGAGCTCCACCAGCCAGCCGTCTTCGCTCGCTTCGTCCGTGGCCGCGGGAGGCTCGAGCGGCTTGCGCGCCGGAGCGTTCAGGTGCACGGGACCCGGCACGGGTCGCAGCGCGATCGAGACGGCCTGAGCGGCGACCCGACGAAGCGCCCGTAGAGAACGTTCCGACGAATCGGGGCGGCCGAGGTGGAAGAAGCGCCGCACGTGGGGGCCGAACAGCTTGAGCTGGTCCGCCGTCTGGTTGGCTCCACACTCCTGAAGCTCGAATGGCCGATCCGCGGTCAGCACGATCAACGACGTGTGGCTCTGAGAGGCCTCCATGACGGCCGGCAGGTAGTGTGCGCCGGCTGTCCCAGATGTGCAGATGAGGAGGCTCGGCTCGCCACACGCCTTCGCTTGCCCGAGCGCGAAGAAGGCGGCCGAGCGTTCGTCCAGGATGTCATGGCAGCGGAGGCCGGCGTGCTCGTGCGCCGCCAGGACAAAGGGAGAAGAACGAGAGCCCGGGCTGATGACCACGTCCCGGACACCAGCCGCGGCGAGCCCGTCGAGCAGGAGCCGCGCCCATGCCCACTGCTCGGCGGCCCGACGCTCCCTGGCTCGGTGCTCGGTCGTACTCACAGCGGCACGGCCATCATGCACGGCTCGCGTTGGCGGCGGCGCCTTGCCGAGCAGCCGTGTCCAGAGCCTCGCGCATCGGCGCCATCTTGAGCTCCGTTTCCCTCCATTCGGCCTCCGGGTCGGACCCGCGGACGATTCCTGCGCCCGCATACAGCCACGCGCGATCTCGACGCAGAACGCCGCAGCGTAGGGCCACGACGAACTCGCCGTCGCCAGAAGCGTCGAGCCAGCCGAAAGGCCCGGAGTACCAACCCCGGTCCACCGGCTCGCGCTCGTCGATCCA
>JBDHGL010000065.1:0-15049 GCA_039589875.1 Gemmatimonadota bacterium | reverse complement strand
GAGAATCGAAGGGACGCGGCCGCTGGCGTCAGATGGCATACAGGCTCCGCAGCTCACCGCGCACCGACCGGCCGGCAGCCAGCATCCCGAGCAGCGCGCCCAGGATGACTCCGGCCGCGATCCACGCGTCCGGAAGCCAAAGCACGGCCAGCACCGCCCCGTTGAGCACCCTGTATGCGGCGAACGTCAACAGGAGGGCCATGAGCGCGCCGAGCACCCCCGTGATAAGCCCTTCCACCAGAAACGGTCGCTGTATGAAGCCCGCCGTGGCTCCCACGTTCTCCATGATGCCGATTTCGGTCGATCGGGCGTGAATCGACATCCGCACGGCGGTCCCCACCAGCAGCATCGCCACCAGGGCGAAAGAGCCGCCGAGCACGAGCGCGGCTCCTCCGGCGATCCTTCGCAGCGTGTGAATCCGGTTCACCCACTCGCGGCCGAAACGCACGTCCTCCACGAAATCGTAGGTGCTGAGCCGAGTGGCCACGGCGCTGACCGCGTCCGGATTCCGATGCCCGGGTTGCAGGCGAATCTCCAACGAGGCGGGCAACGGGTTCACGTCGACATCGGGAAAGACGTCCGAGAACTCCGTGAGCTCTCGGGATGCGTTGTAGAGAGCTTCCGTCTTGGAGACGTACTCGACGGACTCGACCTCGGGAAACGCCCCGATCTCGCTCCTCACCAGGCGGAGCTGCGTCTCTCCGATCTCGTCGATCAGATACGCGACGATCTCCACCTTCTCTTCGACCGTAGCCAGCGCTCTGGCGATGTTGTGCGCCGTGAGTCCGAAGAGTCCCACGATAAACAGACTGAGCCCGATCGATGTGATGGACAACGTGGCCAGTAGCGGCCGTCGCACGAGCGAGGTCAGCGCCTCGCGGAGTGCCCTCATGGTCCCGGGCCCGTTTGCTTCTCACCGGGCAGGGGTTCGTCCACCGCTCCCTCCGCGAGGGTAGCCTCGCGGCTGGTCCCCGTCGCCTCGACGAGCTCGAAGATCGGCAGAACCGTCGATCGCGGGCGATGCGGCCTGGACGCTTCGTCGGAGGCGGAGTCGTACACGAGCCTGCCTCCCTCCAGCTCCAACACCCGCATGTCCGAATACCTCCGGAGCAGCGTGGAGTCGTGCGTCGCGAGGATGACGGCGGTCCCTAGGCCGTTCAATTGTCGAAACAGCTCGCAGACGCCGAAGGAGGCGCGTTCATCGAGGTTACCGGTCGGCTCGTCGGCGAGAAGCACCAGAGGGTCGGTGGCCAGAGCCCGGGCTATCGCAACTCTCTGTCGCTCGCCACCGGAGAGCTCGCTCGGGTACGCGCTCGCTCGGGATGCGAGTCCCACGTGACCGAGAAGGCGTTTCACCTTCGGTCGGATCACGGATCGAGCGGCCCCGGTGACCTGAAGCGCGAACGCGACGTTCTCTGCCGCCGTCAGGCGCTCGAGCAGGCGAAAGTCTTGGAAGACGTATCCGACGCGGCGGCGAAGCTGAGGGATATCTCGGCGGCGGATACGAGTCGATGAATAGCGCGAGACGCTGACCTCGCCCTCCGTGGGGGCAATCTCCATATGCGTGAGCCGGAGGATGGTCGTTTTTCCAGCGCCCGATGGACCCGTCAGGAAAACGAATTCTCCCTTGCGGACGCGGAACGTGACGTCATCAAGCGCCGTGCCGCTTCTCGGATAGTGCTTCGTAACATTGCGAAAGCGTATCAACCCGCCACCCCTGACCTCTGCGTACCGCCGCCGTCTCGCCCCAGGTCCCGCGTTCCGCTCGTGCTTACCGCGCGCTCACAAAACTGCACGCACAACGCGATGGCGGCTCGCGTGGAGCCCGGATCGGCTACTCCCGTGCCGGCTATGTCGAAAGCCGTGCCGTGATCGGGCGAAGTTCGTGGAAAAGGAAGTCCCGCCGTCACGTTGACTCCGGCATCCCGAGCGATCGTCTTGAGAACGGCCAGTCCGACATCATGATACGGTACGATGACCGCATCGACATCGCCCGATATACATCTGCCGAATACCGTGTCGCTTGGAAAGATCCCCTGCACGCGAATCCCGTCCTCTCGGAGTCGCTGGATAGCCGGAACGAGGACCCGCTCCTCCTCGTCTCCGAATCGGCCGTCCTCCGAGGCATGCGGGTTCACCCCTGCGAAAGCGAGGGTTGGGGAGGCCAAGCCCCACCATTCGCGGAGCGCACGTACCGCGAGTCGCGAGCGAGTTTCGACCAGCTCCTGATTGAGCGCCGACGGAACGTCTCGCAAGGGTATGTGCGACGTGAGCAGCGCCATCCGAAGCGGGCCGCCGAGGGGCGTAGTTTCCGCGGCCATCATCATGCAAACTTCCGGCACGCCGGATCGATCGCGGAAAAACTCGGTATGTCCGGGAAACGGATAGCCGGCGGCACCCAGCGCCTTCTTGGAGACGGGTCCGGTCACGAGGCCGTCGAGGTCGCCCCGAAGAGCGAGCCCTACGCCCCGTTCGATCGCCCGCGCGCACAGCTCTCCTGCGGCTTCGTCGTCAGAACCCCCACGGTCCGGCGGCCAGGATCCGATCGGCTCGAACGTCACCGATGATCGGCTGAGGGCCTCCTCCGGAAGCGATCCCTCCCAGCCCAACACCACGAAGGACGCTCGATCGTGCTCGCTCATGCTGGACAATGCAGTCGCGCTCACCTCGGGGCCTATGCCACGGGGGTCGCCGAGCGTGATTCCGACCTTGATGCCTGCTTTGGACATCGGATCAATCGACCACGGAGGCGTGGTCAGATCATGATGCGGATGTAGACCTCGCCCCGCAGCTGGTCGACGAGCGCCTCGTACTTCTTTCGACGCTCGAGTTCGTTTCGGATGTTATCTCGAACATCGTCCAGCTCGTAGGCGCCCTGCGCCCGAGATTGCATGACCTTGATGACGACGAACGCCGGCTTGCCGCTGCTGCCGGTTGCCTCGAAGGGTCCCACCACATCTCCGGCCTCGGCGCCGCTGAGGGCGGCGGTATAGGCTGGACCCAGTGCAGTCCCGATGCGATCCACCCTCGCGTCCTCGAGCCTCGAATCTTCCGGGTCGACCCCGTAACGCCTGGCCATGACCATCGGGTCGGTGCCGTCTCGGATCGTGTCCGCGACCGCGGCCGCCAACTCGCGCGCCTCATCCACCTGCAGCGGCTCTATTTCGGGCTGGACCAGAATGTGCCGGACGTGGCGCTCGCCCCCCCGCACGTTCTCAACCTTGATGATGTGGAATCCGAAGCGGCTCTCGATCGGTCCCACGGCGACGCCGGTGCGAACGGACCAGGCGGCGTCGCCGAAGGCGGGAACCACCTCGCTGCGGCGAACCCAGCCCAGGTCGCCCCCATCGGACCGAGATCCCTCGTCGTCCGAGTAGCGGCGCGCCGCCACTTCGAAGTCTTCCCCGGCGCGAATCTCCTCCAGGGCGGTCAAGGCTATGTCCAGAGCACTGTCGCGTGCCGCCTCGCTCGGCTTGGGCTCGATTATGATGCGCACGAGAGAGACGGTCGCGGGGCGGACGGTTCCAGCTGCGCGCGCCTCGAATTCGGCGCGAATCTCGTCCTCGGAGATCAGCACGGGAGTCATCGTACCCATCTGCGTGGCGACGTATCTCTGGCCCAACATGTCCTTCCGCGCCTGCGAGCGGATCATGCGGCGGAACTGGAACATGTTCTGCCCCGAGGCCTCGACGCGCTCGAGCATTTCTTCGTCGGAGTTGAAGCGTGATCGAACGGTCTCGAAGCGCTGCTGCGCCTCGGCGTCCAGCTCGTCGTCGTTGATCGTGATGCCGGCGAACTCCGCCTGCTTGACGATCATCATCTCGTCGACCATCTGCTCGAGCGTGGTGAACGCCAGGGAGTCGAGCCTGGCCGGATCCGTCGGGAGCTCCATGCCCTGAGCCTGGAACTGGAAGATCTGCTCCCGGACCTCGCTCATCAGGATCGCCGTGTCTCCGACGATGGCGGCGACGCGGTCGACCAGTTCCACCGAGTCGGGTGTAGGGGCTGCTGCAGCTCTCGGTGGCGCCGCGCCCGCGCTCCCCGATGGCGGTGCGCCGAAGGTCGGGCCTTGCTGTTCGGCGCCAGGTGGTGCGAAGGTCGGCGTGTCTTCGCCGGCGGGAGCAAATAAGCTAGGCCCCTCTTCTCCAGGGGGGGCGAACAGGCTCGGCCCCTCATCGCCCGAGGGGAGGGCGAAGCCCGGCCCTTGCTCCGTCGCTGCCGCGTCCTCCACCGGATCGCCCACCGGCTGCTGTGGGGTCTCCTCCGCTGCCTGCTCGGTTGCCAGATCGGCAAGGATGTCGTTCAGCGTCTGCGGCCGTCCGGCCGGCGGTTGCGTGGGCGCGTCAGCCTCGGTCTCAGGTTGCTCGGCCTGGGCGGCAGGTTGCTCGGTCTGCGCGGCGGGCTCATCGGTTGCCCGATCGCCGGCGGCAGCGGAAGGCTCGGCCTCCACGACGGTCTGGCCGGCCGGCTCGCCGCCGACTGCCTGGCTCTGCTCCGGGACCTCGGCGGCCGCAGGATCCGGAGCGGTCTCGGGCGGTGCGCTCCCTGAACAGGCTGCCGAGACCAACACGAGGGCGGCGGCGGACCAACGCTCCCACCCGTGCACGAGTCTCCGGCGATGTTCTTCGCGATCTGCCATCTATCCTCTAGGCGATTAGCATGGACCTCGAACCTGTCGAGGCCATTAGCGAAAGCGCCTCGATCAGCGTGTCCATCAGTGGTTCAGCGCCCCCCCTGCTGAGCACCAACGATAAGGGCTGCGGCCGACGAACTTCAACGTGGAGCTGTCGGTCCGTAAACGCATCCCTCAGAACGGCGAGACGCGGCACCGCGCTTTCCTCAAAGACGATCCGGCCCGTTCTTTCGCCCACCCGGATCCACTCCACCGAAAGGGCGCGACCGAGGAGCTTGAGCCTGATCGAGCCCAGCAGTCGTACGGCCGCGTCCGGAAGCGGGCCGAAGCGGTCCCGGAGCTCTGCCCCGAGGTCCGCCACTTCCTCCAGTGCCTCGATCCGTGAAATCCGGCGGTACAGATGCATCTTTTGCTCGGCGTCCAGAATGTAGTCGTCCGGCAGGAAGGCCTCTCCCTCGAGCGCGACCTGCGTCTGGGCCGTCTTCTGCTCCGCTCCATCTCCGCGGAGCCGACGAACCGTCTGCGCCAGCAGTCGCTGATACACGTCGAGGCCAACGGCCTGAGCGAAGCCCGACTGGTCCGTACCTAGAAGGTTACCAGCGCCGCGCAGCTGGAGATCCCGAAGCGCTACGCGGTACCCGGATCCGAGCTCGGTGTGGTGCTCGAGAACCCGGAGCCGGCGCTCGGCCTCGGGGGCGACGTTGTAGGGAACGAGCAGGTAGCAGTACGCCCGGTGATGTGAGCGCCCGACGCGGCCCCGCAGCTGGTAGAGCTGGGCCAGCCCGAAGCGATCCGATTGGTGGACGATCATCGTGTTGGCACTCGGCACGTCGAGCCCGTTTTCGATGATCGATGTGCAGACCAGCACATCGACAGCGCCCTCCATCAGCTCGCGCATCGCGATCTCCAGGTCCACTTCCGGCATCTGTCCGTGAGCCACGGCGACCTCTGCATCGGGCACGAGCCGCCGAACCCGCTCGGCGAGCACGTCGATGGTCTCGACCCGGTTGTGGACGAAGAAGACCTGGCCGCCGCGATCCAATTCGCGACGCATCGCGTCCTGGATGATTCCGTCGTGCCACGGGAGGACGTGAGTGATGATCGGCATCCGGTCCCGCGGCGGGGTCTCGATCAGAGAGAGATCGCGAAGCCGACCGAGGGACATCTGCAGCGTCCTCGGAATGGGCGTGGCGGTCATCGTGAGCACGTCGATCGAGCGCTTCAGCTCCTTCAGGCGCTCCTTGTGTCTGACGCCGAACCTCTGCTCCTCGTCGACCACCAGGAGCCCCAGATCGCGGAAACGAACATCCTGAGACAACAGGCGATGGGTGCCGATCACAATATCCACCTGGCCGCCCTCGAGTCCTCGCAGGACGTCGGCTTGCTCCGTCCGGGAGCGGAATCGTGAGAGCGCCTCGATTCGGACCGGAAAGCTGGCCAGGCGTTCCCGGAAGGTGTGAAGGTGCTGCTCGGCGAGCACGGTCGTCGGTGCCAATACTCCGACCTGCTTTCCGTCCTGCGCGGCCTTGAAGGCCGCCCGCATGGCGATTTCGGTCTTTCCGAAGCCGACGTCGCCGCAGACTAGCCGTTCCATCGGGTGGGGTTCCTCCATGTCGCGCTTGACGTCTTCCCAGGCGCCGAGCTGGTCCGGCGTCTCCTCATAGAGGAAGGCCGATTCCATCTCCCGTTGCCAGCCCGTGTCGCCCGAGAACGAATGTCCGTCCACGATCGCACGATGGGCGTAGAGCTCTACCAATTCGGCAGCCATGCGTTGAATCTGCTCCACGGTCCGCCGCTTGAGGGCCTTCCATCGCTTGCCGCCCAGCTTGTGAACGTGTGGCGGCCGGGCGTCCTCGTCCCCACCGACCGCGGTCCAGCGCTCCATCAGGTCCAGGCGGTAGTGCGGCACTCTGAGAATCTCGCCGTTGGCGTATTCGACCTTGAGCGTCTCGATCGCTTCTCCGCCAACCTCCACTCTCTCCAGACCGAGATACCGGCCGATCCCATGATCCAGGTGGACGACGTAGTCGCCGAGCCGTATGGAGGCGATCGATTCCAGAGTGGCCACACCGCGGCGGCGGCTCTGACGGCGCAGCCAGTGTGAGCGGCGGAAGATCTCATGATCCGTGAGGACGAGAAGCGAGCCGGAAGCCGTGCCCGAAGCCAGGCGAAACCCGCCGCTCAGCGACCCGATCGCCAGCGTCGGGTAAGCGGCCAACTCCACGCCTGCCCTTTCGGCCAGGATCTCCTCGAGCCGCTCGAGCTGGCCGTCGTTGTCGCAGAGGATGAGCATCCGCTCGCCCTCTCCGCGTGCACGCGCAACGATCTCCATCAGCCGCGCCATGTCCCGGTCGATCGGAGGAGGCGGCTCCAGGGTGAGATGCTCGAATAGCCCGTCCCCCTCGTAGCCGGTAGTGCCGTTCGCTTCTGAGCCGGACATGTCGGTGCCGACACCGATGCGCGGCAGATCGTTCAGTCGGAGCTCGGCGGCCTCCGGCGGAAGTACGAGTCGGTCCGGTTCGAGCGCCTCGGTGCCGGCGGCCTCGCGACCCTGGACGGTCTCATCCCACAATCGCTGGATCTGCTCGGCCGTCTCTCCCGGGGCCAACTCGAACAGAAGCGTAGAAGCCGGAAGCAACTCGAGGAGGGCCAGTCGCCGCGTCGAGCCACCCGGGTCCTCGCGCTCCAGGTCGACCGGAAGGATCTCGATCTTCTCGAGCTCGTTGGCCGATCGCTGAGAGAGCAGGTCGAATTCCCTCAAGGACGCGATTTTGTCGCCCCAGAGCTCGATCCTCAACGGGCGGTCGGGTCCGAAAGGGAAGACGTCGATGATCCCGCCGCGAACGGCGAACTCCCCGAGCTCTTGAACCGTGTGCACTCGCTCGAAGCCCAGGCGCTCGAGTCGTTCGATCAGGCTGGCGCGGCTCAGCTCGCCGCCCCTCAACAACTCGAGCGAGAACCCCTGTGAGTCCGCCGGCACGGGCGATCGCTCCGCCAGAGCACGCGCCGTCGTGACCAGTAGCCGTGATCGTCCGGCCAGGAGAGCGGCCAGCGCATCGATTCGTTGGCCGGCGATCTCCACGTGAGGGTCGGCGTCCTCGTATGGAAGGGTCTCGCGCTGTGGGAAGTACCGGGCATTCGGCGAGCCGAGAAGGAAATCCAGGTCGGCTTGAACGGCCTCTGCCTCTCCCGGTGTGGCCGCGACGACCACGACGGCCGGGAGATCCAGTTCCAGCAGCGAGGCCGCAAAGCCCGCGCGCGCCGCTCCGGGTAGAGGAGGAGCGGCGAGACGGACAGGTGCATGGGACAGCAACTCGCGAATCGGATCCGTCGGGACGGCCCGCCTGAAGGTCTCGCGAATCACGAGCCCGCTTTCCGGTTTCCTGTGCCCGGGGTGGCGACGAGTGTTTCGATCAGCACGAGAAGGCCCACAATGCCAATGATCCAGGAGGATGCGTCCCGGCCACGGCGGCTTCGGAAGACCTGGCGAGTCCACCGGCCCGGCCCGGGCCCGGCCGTCACTACCTGGAGCTCTGGGAACAGTTCCGGGAGGCTGTCCGGGTCGATGGCGCTCGGATCGTGTTCTTTTCCTGGCACGTTGGCGGCGACATGCTCGATCTCGCCATCGCGGTAGATTCGGTAAAGGCCGGCTTTCTCGAGGCGGACGGGGGTCCCCGCATCCACGCGTCTCACGTCGGCATTCGGCGTTCGAATGGAGTCGGCACCGTCGGGCATCGCGACGATTTCGCCGGCGAGATGGTTACGGTCCGTGGCCGACTCGGCGTAGCTCCATTGCAGGAGTCGCTCGACGAACGGGACCATGGTCGCGCTCGTTGGAAGGGTCGATGCGCTCGGAAGCAGGGGAGACGCGAGAACCAGGTACGTAGAGCTGGCCGTTTCTCCGCGGACGAGCCAGGCTGAACCGTCGCTCGTTCGGATCAACGCGGAATCCCGGGCGGCATCGGTCGTCGAGATGAGACGATGACGGCGGAACACCCGCACTCCATCGAGGTCGAGGGAAGTAGCCGCCGGGGTCCCTGTCGAAGCCAGCTCCAGTGCGCCCGGCTCCTCCGCCGCGGCCAGAGCCCACGGAACCGAAGCCTCCGCCAACCACTGATTGAGCCGTGGAAGCTCTATCGGGTCATCCGGGGGGATGTACACGACGGCTCCGGGAAGGCCTGACGAGGGCCCGGACGAAAGACGATCGGGCCCAAACTCCAGAAATCGCACGGCATCGCCCGAGCGGCCTACTCGCCCGGCATCACGCAGGGTCTGTATCGCCAGCGCCAAAAAGCTCTCACGTTGGCCAAAAAGCTCGAGCGGTGGAGGATCTCGGATCCGAAACGCCAGGTGGCGGGCGTCATCGGCCCGCAGTCCCGACGGTTCGATCTCGACGCTGACATAGCGGCTCCCGGCGTCCAGGGCCGGGACGCGAAAAGTGGTACTCTCGCCCCAAGTCGCGGTGGCGGCGTCGATGGTGGATCCGTCGACTTCCAGCCGCAGGAGCCCGCTGTCGCCGGGTGACTGCACGCGGGGAAACCGCTCCACGTCGACCCGCAGAAACAGGGGCGCGCCCGACGGAGGGTGGACGCCTTCCGAATGACCTGCAGCCGTGATGGCGTCGTTCGTCTCGGAATCAGCGGGCTGGCGATAGACGATGAGAGGCACCCGGACGCCCGTTTTCGTGACCACGGGGAAGCCGGTGGCCTGGAGATCGGAGAGGAGATGGACCTCCCGCGTTCGGTTCCCGGAGGCCGTTTCTAGCGAGGGCAGACTCCTGACGGCCCGGGAGATGGCCGCTCCGATGTCGCCGTACCCATCGCTCGACCGGGCCATCCGTAGTGCCCGGTCCGCTTCGGCGGCCCCCACCCCGACAGCCAGGGGTCCGCCCACGGTGGGGAAGATCCAAAACCGGTCGGCCGGTCCCGCCAGTTCTATCGTGGCCGCCGCCGCTTGGCGGAGCTTCTCGAACACGAGCCGGTCCTCGTCCAGTCGACCAGTGCTGGCCGAGTTGTCGAGAACGATCGACACGTCGGTTGGCCAGTGTTCTTTGGCTCCGCCGCGCCCGATGAGTGGCCCCGCTGCCGCTAGCGCGGCGAGAGCGAGAACCCCCATTCGAAGTCCCATCAGCAACAGATCGCGTACCCTCAGAGCCCTCGACCGCGACCTTTCGGCTCGACGTAGATATCGGACCGCCGGGAAGGCGATCCGTCGCCGGGTCGGTCTCCTTCTCAAATGGAGAAGCAGCGGAACGGCCAGAGCGGCCGCCAGAGCCAGAGCGGCCGGATAGAGTAGGCTCACCGGCGCCGTGCCCGCCTGTCGAGGAACTGGCGCAGGACTCGTCCTATCGGCGAATCGGTAGGCGTGAGATGATAGTCAGCTCCCATGCGAGCAAGCTCGGTTCGCCACTCTGCCAAGGCCTCCTCCACCGCGCTTCTGTAGACGCTGCGGAGAGCGCCCGAGTTGGCTCGTACCTCCTCGTCCGATTCCGGGTCGAAGTAGATCGCCTCCCCTCCGGTCGGAAGGTCGCGCTCGCCCGGATCGATGACGTGGAAGATCAGAACCTCGTGTCCACGGTGGCGCAGGAGTCGGAGCGCCTTCAAGGTGGCAGGCGGGTCGACCAGCAGATCCGAGATCACGGCGACTACGCCCCGCCGGCGCAGGCGGGCGGGGACCTCATCCAGCGCTACAGCGGCGTCCGTGCCGCCGGAGCCCCGCACCGCTTCCAAGGCGCCTAAAATGGCGGATCCCTGGGACCGAAGAGCCCTTGGAGCGTGGTGATTCCGAATTCGTTCGTCGAACGTAATCAAGCCGGGAGCATCGGATTGGCGAAGCAGAAGCAAGACGAGGCAGGCCGTCAGCATCACGGCGTAATCCAGTTTGGTCGGCAGCCGTTCCTCATCGGATACCCAGTCCATCGACGCGCTCGTGTCGAGGACCAGATAGGCGCGAAGATTTCGCTCTTCTTCGAATTGCTTGACGTATAGGCGATCGGAACGCCCGTAGACCTTCCAATCCACGAAGCGTAGATCGTCGCCGGGGTTGTAGAGCCGATTTTCCGCGAACGAGGCCGAACGCCCACGACGAGAAGACTGATGAAGCCCGATGAGGAAGCCCTCGATCACCTCCCGAGCGATCAGCTCCAAGTTGCCGATCTCGCTCAACAGCTTCGGGTGCAGAAGATCGCCCCGCCGCGACCGTTTCCCCGATCGGCTCGCGGAGGCGTCTCCGCTGCGCGGCTGGAGCCCCGTACCGTCCCTCATCGCCGTCACTGTCCCACCGTTTCTCGAGCCGGAACTACGCCCGGCATTCAACCGTTGGTCGGCAGAGGCGTACACCAGGCTCGAGACCGAGTGCGCCGGAGGCACACGACTCGACCTATCGGGTACGCAGCGCCTGTGGCGCCGCTGACCGTCCGGAGCGCTGTCGGCCGTCGGAGCCGAACGGCTCTTTCGACGGCGGCAGCCCGAACCGAAGCGGGCAACAACGAAGGTAACCGTGCAGCGAGTTTTGAGAGGAGCCTAATGCCCAACGTGATCCACACCGCGGCCCGCGGACGACTGCTGGCAGCAACGCTGGCAGCCCTAACCTCGCTTCTTTCGCTCGGAGCCGATGAGCTCAGGGCGCAGGCGCCTCCCGAATTCGGCGGGGTGGACGTGGGGCGAACCGCGACGATCACCGCAGCGGATATGCAGCGCAGAGTCGGCGTGTTGGCGCATGATTCCATGGGCGGCAGAGACACGCCCAGCACGGGCCTGACGATGGCGGCGACCTACATCGCCCGCGAGTTCGAGTCGATGGGTCTGAAGCCCGCGATCGGAACGGACTACTTTCAGTGGTATCCTCTCACGGCTATCGAGCCCGGCGCGGTTTCACGCCAATCACTGACGCTTAGTCAGGCCGGAGAAGAGCACCGTCTGGATCCGAGCCGCGACTTCGTCGCCCTCCCCGTCGGCCCGAACGCGAAGGCGTCGGGGTCGCTGTCTCGCGCCTCCGGGAGCGACGCGGAGGGCAAGGTCCTCGTGATTCTCGCCACGTCACAGACGCTGGGTGACCAGCTCGGCCGACTTCGGGAGGAGCTGGCCGGAGGCGCGATGGGAGCCCTTATCGCGCTGGATGCGCCAGAGCGCTACGTGCAGGGCGTTCGCATGTTCTTCGGGAGATCACGTCTCTCGGTCGGCGAGCCCGACGTGCTGGATATGCCGGTGGCGATCGTGCCTCTTGGTTCGTTGCCCGGGCCGCTTGCCCGAGCGATCGAGCATGGCGAGGCGCTAGACGGGTGGTCCGCCGACCTGAGAAGCTCGGCGATGGTGCAGGTCGACAGCGCGATGAACGTGGTCGCCTGGCTCGAGGGGTCGGATCCGGATTTGAGGAATGAGTACGTCGTCTTTACCGCTCACATGGACCACGTCGGGGTGGGTGGCCCGGTCAACGGCGACTCCATTTTCAATGGTGCCGATGATGATGCCTCGGGGACGGCGGGGATTATCGAGCTGGCTCAGGCGTTCGCAACCGGTGCCAGGCCGAGGCGATCGCTCGTTTTCATGACGGTGAGCGGGGAAGAGAAGGGGCTTCTCGGTTCCGAGTGGTACAGCGAGCACCCCCTGTTCCCGCTGGAGAAGACCGTCGCGAACATCAACATGGACATGATCGGGCGGAATTGGACGGACACGATCGTAGCGATCGGCAAGGAGGAGTCCTCTCTCGGACCGGCAGTCGAGCGGATCGCGGCGGATAATCCAGGCCTGGGCTTGGCCGTGATCGACGACATCTGGCCCGAGGAGCGATTCTACTTCCGGTCCGACCACTACAATTTCGCACGGAACGGCGTGCCGATTCTCTTCTTCTTCAGCGGTGTCCACCCTGATTACCACCGGCCCTCGGACGAAGCGGACAAGCTGGATTACGAGAAAGCAGCCCGAATTGTCCAGCTCGTCTACCTCCTGGGCCTGGACGTGGCCAACGCAGACGGAACCCCCGCGTGGAATCCAGAAGCGTACAGAAGGGTCGTCGAGGGAGCGGATGATTAGTAGATTCCGAGTGTCTTCCCAACCGCTTTCGCCGGCAGCGATCCGGCGGGCGGAATCACGAGCGAGGTAGATAGAATGTCGAGCGACAGGGACATGCCACAAATTGTGATCGAGCGTGGTGGCAGCCTGGCTCCCTTCCTTTGGGGGCTGGCGACGGGCGCGGTGCTCGCGCTGCTCTACGCTCCAAAGACGGGCGAAGAGACGCAGGCCGAACTGCGCGAGGGCGCGCGGCGCTTCCGCGAAGGGGCCGAGGAGAAGTTGGCCGAGTTGAAAGGCAACGCCGAGGATACTTACGAGCGGGTGCGCACCGATGTCGGAACCCGGCTCGAGACGGCGAAGGAAGAGCTGCAGGATCGCAAGCGGCAGGCGGAGGAAGCGGTAAAGGCTGGCCGTGGCGCGGCCAAACAGGCTCGCGACGATCTCGAGCGGCGCGTTGCCGAATCCAAGGCTAGCTACAAGGCCGAGATGGAGCGCGTCGCGGTCGAGAAGTCGGAGGCGGGCGAGCCCGACAGCTGAGCGCGCCTGCCGGAGGTCCGGCTACCAAACACCCGGGAGTCGGTCGCTTTCCGGCGGCCGCCTCACCGGGTCGTTTTTTGTCGGGGCCACAGATCCTCGTCGAGCGCTGGTGATGAACCGACCCGGCGAACACGCCTTTCAGCGCTTTCGACACTTCGTAAGGGATGTTTACGATCGGGCGGCGGCCGACAACGTCTTCTTTCTGGCCTCCGGCCTTACTTTCGGCGTCTTGTTGGCGGCGATTCCGTACCTTTTCCTCCTCATCTACGTGGCCAGCCTCGTCGTGGGACCCTACATCGGCCCGGACGTAGCCGAGAGTGAAGTGATGGAGGCTCTCTGGCGAATCCTGCCCGTGTCGAGTCCCGAGGTGATCGCGCTCACCCGTGCCTACATCACTCAGATCATCGAGAGCGCGGGATCGATCGGGCTCATTGGTGGAGTTCTCTTCCTCTGGTTCTCGACCCGCTTGTTCGGCGCACTCCGTACCGCGCTCAACCAGGTGTTCGACCTCCAGGATACGAGGGGGATCATTCGCGGTAAGATCGGCGACATGCAAATGGTGGTGATCAGCACGGTGCTTCTCTCCCTCAACATCGCGCTCACCTCCGTGATGAGCGTGCTCGGGGATCGGGGGATTCTCTGGTTGGGGCAGTTCGGCTTGCGGCCGGGATTCCCTCAGCGGGTGTTCGGACTCGTGACGGCGCTCGTCTTCGTCTACACGATGTTCTTGCTGATCTACAAATTCGTGCCGGCCCGGCGACTGCCCTGGCGGACGGCGATCGTGGCCTCCGTCTTCGCCGGAACGATGTTCGAGTTCCTGAAGATGGCCTTCAGCTGGTGGGTATCGAACTACGCGGACTACTCTGCCGTTTTCTTTGCTCTTGCGACGTTGGTCGTCCTGATCATCTCCACCTACTACGCCTCGATCCTCTTCGTGTTGGGCGGTCAGGTGGCGCAGGTGTACGAAGTACGGCGCAAGCTGCGCAGGCAGCGTGAGTTCTTCGACTAACAGAAATTTGCCCTGGATGCCGGCGGGAATAGCTTTAGGGAGGTCCTGGAGAGGTTCGAGGAGACCCGGTAGTCGTTAGGAGGCTTGGTGGGAGGAGCGGAAGACAAGCGGCGCGTGGTCATCCGAAACAAGAAGGCGCGCCGCGACTTCGAGATCCTCGAGCGCTTCGAGGCGGGCTTGGAGCTGCTTGGTGCAGAGGTGAAGTCGCTGCGGGATGGAAAGGCCAGCTTCGCCGATCCCTACGCGCGCGTCGAGGGGGGCGAGATGTGGTTGTACAACCTCCACATCACGACGTATGCGGCGGCGACCATCGACCCGCCCGATCCCGTTCGCCGGCGGAAGCTGCTCCTGCACCGGCGACAGATCGCGAAGCTCGCGTCTCGCACTGCCGAGAGAGGCCTGACCCTGGTTCCGCTGGATCTGTACTTCACCCGAAGAGGATTGGCCAAGGTCACCCTGGCCTTGGCCAAGGGTAAGAGGGCACACGATCGCCGTGAGACACTCAAACGAGATGAAGCCAAGCGTGAGATGGATCGGGAGATGAGACGGGCGGGAGAGCGCACATGAGGCGTAACGGAGGCGGAGCCTCGGTCTGGACACCTCTGATGTGCGTGCTATCGGCCGCGCTTCTGGCCGCAACTCCTGCGTCGGGCCAGGATGGCGGGCAGGGCATCGTCGCGCTCACAATCGCGGATCTCTCGGAGTTCGAGACTGACGACCGCCTCGGCTTCCCGGCCGTGCCATTGGATGAGCTCGGCCAGCTCGGTCTTACGGACCTGCAGACCACCGCCGGAATGATCAGCGCCATGTATTGGGGCTCCCGGCTCGAGCTCTACCTGGGAGCTCCGTTTCTCCGCTACG
>JBDHGL010000064.1:0-15660 GCA_039589875.1 Gemmatimonadota bacterium | reverse complement strand
TCCTGTTCGCGATGCTGTTCGTCGGATCCGGCCTGGGCCATCTGACACAGCGGCAGGTCATGACCGCCTACGCCGAGGCCAAGGGTCTTCCGGCCGCCGGTGCTTTGGTTCCGCTCACCGGTCTGATGATCATCGCCGGTGGCATCAGCATCCTGCTGTGGAGCTGGGTTGACGTGGGCGCGTGGCTGCTGGTGCTCTTCCTCGTCGCAACCGCCTTCAAGATGCACGCTTTCTGGAAGGAGGAGGATGAGGCGACGCGGCAGGTCGAGACGGCCATGTTCATGAAAAACCTGTCACTCGCCGGTGCCGCTATCATCTTCTACGTCCTCTACCAGTGGCCGGAGCTCGCGATCTGACCGAGCTCGACCCCAGGCAGCCCAAGTGGCCCGCCAGATGTCGAATGCAGGTGACATCGCCAACGAGTGGGACCGTGAGCTCATGGCTCGGGTGAACTGGCGGGGCCCCACGCTATCGCGGCCGAAGAATAGAGCAAAGGCGAATGAAGTCGATATGAAGACCCAGAACGAGTTACGCAGCAGACGACGCGGCGCGGGGCCTTACCTCGCCCTGGCGGTTCTTGTCGCCCAGGAGCGGTCCGTGCTCCCGGCGCAGCAGAACGTGCTGATCAACCGGGCGGACCAGTCGCGCATCAAAGGAGATTCCGACGCTCCGATCCGCATTCTCGAGGTATCGGACTTCCAGTGCCCGTTCTGCGCCCGATACAACCGAGAGACGCTGCCGATCCTCGACAGCCTTTACATCAAGACGGGGAAGGTCGAGTACGTTTGGATCTCCTTCGCTAACCCGAGCCACCAGTTCGCTTGGCCGGCCATCGAGGCCGCGTTCTGTGCCGGAGCGGTCGGCAAGTTCTGGCCGATGCACGACATCCTGTTCGAGCGGCAAGGCGTATGGTCCACGGCGGAGGACGCCTTCGCCACGTTCGTAGGCTACGCGGAGGAGCTCGGGATCGACGCGGCTTCCTTCGGTGTCTGCCTTCGTGACGACCGCACGGCTCCCCTGCAGGTGAGGGATTTCCAATCCGTGAACCGGGCCGGGATCAGCAGCACACCCTTCTTCATCATCGCGGATAGCCTCTCGATTCGCGGGGCGGCCGAGGCCGGCCAATTCCAGGCGGTCCTGGACAGCCTGCTGGCAGCCGAGAACGAGTAGCCGCCCGCCAAAGACAGGCGCTCGGGAAACGCCGGCTTAGACGGCTTCAGTCATGCTTCGCGAAAGACGCGCCGCATCGCCTCCAGGGCGAGAGATGTCGTTCCCGCACCGGCGGCGAAGATCCGAAGCAGATCGCGTTCCCCTGTTTCCGGGAGCGGGATGTCGTAAGTGATGTGGATCGATACTCCGACCGGGCGTACGTCGGCTGCCGCTTCGCTCCACCCTCCACCCGCGTCGAGAGCGCCTTCGATGTGCACTTCGACCGCGTCGGCTCCCGCACCGAGATCCTTCGCGGCCACTGCCAGCTTGGTGGCCAACCGCTCGTTCGCATCGGGATCTGCTTGCCTCTCCTCCAGCCAGAGGGCAGGTGGAGCGACATCGATGTTCAGGAACCCGAGCATCACGGAGCGGTCGAACTCGAAATCGTCCGCCGAAAGCGGCTCTCCCTCTTCTTCGGAAGGCTCGGGAGGCGCCGTCAGATAGCCTGCCACACCGTGCGACCCCAGGTTGGCACACGCTAGCGCGAACTCGTCGACCACCAGCTCGACCAGGGCGGACGGGGCGTGCAGCGTGTCGATGGCGCCGGATTCCATGATGTCGAGCTCCGACTGATCGAACGCGAGGCCTCGAAAAAACCACGAGAGCGGCTCCTGCCTCCCCTCGAAGAGATCCCGAGTCCCGAGACCCTCCTGCCGCAGCGCTGCGAGCAGGATGCCACTCATCTGATGCCGTGTGAGGTCGCTCAACGCGAGATCATCACGTGGGCGTTCGGCTCGCCGGAGAACATCACCCACGGAGCTCCGTCGGCCGGCGCCGCCGGGAGGCCGAGATCTTCCGCCGTGGCACCTGGCACGTAGATCACGTAGAGGTGCGCTGCCTCTGCGGGCAGCTTACCGGGTTCTGGCGGTGGCTCCGGCGCAAAGATGTTGTACAGCGCTGCCGGATGCGTCGGCATCTCGAGCAGCCCGTCCCGAGCCTCCTCCTGCCGCATCCGTATGGTTTCGCCGCCCTCGATACCCGCCACTCTGAGCTCACGACCCCGACTCATATACGGCTCCAGCGAGCGATCGTAGCAGGCAACGTGGAAGCGCTCGCGGCCCGGATCGTCCGCCAAGCAGGTGAGAGGGTTGGAGGGCGAGCCGTCTCGCAACATTGCGAACACCCCTCCAGCGGTGTATCCAAGTACCGCGGCGCCCTCACGGAATGGCTCCGGCGCCGCGAGCACCGCTTCGGCGATCTGCTCGTCGGCCGGCTTCGACTGGATCGAACTGGCCGCTTCGCAGGCGGTTAGCGTGACCATGAACAGCAGCACCCGGCGCATGGGCTTCTCCTGATGTTGGAGGCCGCAAGGATACCTACCGGGTAACGCTAGCACCTGGGCAAACCGGACGCACGGAGATCAAACCCTTGCGGACACGGCACTCTACGGACGAGTGTTGCGCCCGCACGAGTCGCGGCGTCATGCGGATGACCATCGAGGGAAGAGATGCCCGAGAGAATATTGATTGCTGTGCCACGAGAGACCGCTCCGGGCGAGACCCGGGTCGCGCTCACTCCCGATACCGTTCGCCGGCTAGTGTCTGACGAGGTGGCCGTGCGAGTCGAGCGCGGAGCCGGACTCCTGGCTTCCTTCCCGGATGAAGCCTACGGCGAGGCGGGAGCGGAGCTCGCCGACCTCGAAGGGCTGGGGCAAGCGGATATCTGGGTGAGGGTTCAACCGCCTCGACAGGTGGATGGGCAACACGAAGCGGACCTGATACGGTCTGAGGGCGTCCTGATCGGTTTCATCGATCCTTCGGGCCAGCCCGATCTATTGAACCGTCTCGCTGACCGCGGAGTTACCGCACTCTCCATCGAGCTTCTGCCGAGGATCACGCGGGCGCAGCGGATGGACGCCCTCTCCGCGATGAGCACGGTGGCCGGCTACAAAGCCGTCGTCATCGGAGCTGACACGCTGGGGAAGCTGTTTCCCTTGCTCATGACGGCAGCCGGGACACTGTCGCCTGCCCATGTGCTCGTTATCGGCGCCGGTGTGGCTGGCTTGCAGGCGATCGCAACCGCTCACCGTCTCGGAGCCGTGGTGGAAGCGTTCGACGTGCGACCCGCCGTCAAGGAACAGGTCGAGAGCCTAGGCGCAAAGTTCGTCGAGGCACACGCCGAGGCCGAGGAGGGTCTGGTCGGCGAGGAGACCGAGGGAGGCTACGCCGCCGAGCTATCCGCAGACCAACAGGAAGCGGAGCGGCAGCTGCTGGCCAAGCACGTGGCCAAGGCCGACGTAGTAATCACGACGGCTCTCGTGCCCGGGAAGCCGGCGCCCCTGATCATCACGGAGGATATGGTCAAGAACATGCGGCCTGGCTCGACCGTGGTGGACCTGGCCGCCGCGGCCGGCGGCAACTGCGAGCTCACGGAGCCTGACGAGACCGTGGAGCGGCACCGCGTCGTGATTCACGGAGCCACGAACCTGCCCGCGCAGGTACCGGTCCACGCCAGCCAGATGTATTCCCGAAACCTCCAGGCGCTGCTCAACCACCTCCTCACCGACGGGGAGGTACAGATCGATCTCGAAGACGTGATCACGGGCCCGATCTGCGTGACACACGCCGGAGCCGTGCGGTACCAGGGATGAACCCCTTCCTTCGACCACCGGAGACCCCGCAGCACCGCTCGCGAGAACAAAGGATCTAGCGATGACTGGAACCCTGCTCGTCGGCATCTACGTGTTCGTCCTCGCCATGTTCGTCGGATTCGAGGTGATCACGAAGGTGCCTCCAACGCTACACACGCCATTGATGTCGGGCGCCAACGCCATCTCGGGAATATCCATCGTCGGCGCCCTGGTCGTGGCCGGTACCGGAGGTGCACCGCTGTTGACGGTGCTCGGTTTCATCGCCGTCGTGATGGCGACGATCAACGTTATCGGCGGCTTCATGGTCACAGACCGGATGCTCCAGATGTTCAAGCGCGATCGTGATCCGGAGGAGGCCGCGTGAACGTCGACCTGTTCATCTGGCTGGCGTACCTCATCTCCGCGGTCCTTTTCATCGTCGGACTCAAGCAGCTCAGCTCGCCGGAGACGGCGAGACGGGGAAACTCGATCGCGGCGTTCGGTATGCTGCTCGCGGTGAGCGCCACGCTTCTGGATCGGCAGATCATCGATTTCAGCTGGATCCTCATTGGCTTGGTGCTGGGCGCGGCGATCGGCGCCTTCATGGCGCGTACCGTGAAGATGACGGCGATGCCGCAGATGGTCGCGGTGTTCAACGGGTTCGGCGGAGGCGCATCGGGACTCGTTGCGGCAGCCGAATTCACCAGCCACATGGGAAGCACTCAGCCGCTGACCACAGACCTCGGCGTCTCGATCATGGCCGGAACCCTGATCGGCGGCGTTACGCTGTCGGGCAGCATGATCGCGTTCGGCAAGCTGCAGGGCATCGTCTCCGAACGGGCCGTCACCTACCCGCTCCAGAAGACGTTCAACCTCATCCTCGCTGCTGCGGCGATCGGCGTCGCTGCCTATCTGACCGTGTCACCGGTGGACATGAACGGGTATCTGGCCCTGGCGGCCCTGGCGCTGATCCTCGGAGTGCTCGTCGTGATCCCGATCGGCGGGGCCGACATGCCGGTCGTAGTGGCACTGCTGAACTCCTATTCGGGGCTCGCAGCATCCGCAGCCGGTTTCGTGCTCTCGAACAACGCCCTCATCATCAGCGGTGCGCTCGTCGGAGCTTCTGGCCTCATCCTCACCAACATCATGTGCCGGGCGATGAACCGGTCGCTGGCCAACGTTCTGTTCGGGGCGTTCGGCGGGGGAGCGCCGGCAGCCGGCGGAGCCGTGGGCGCCGACGGCGAGCAGGTGGCCAACCCGGTCGACGCGGAGGATGCAGCCATGATGTTGGCGTACGCGCGCTCGGTCGTCTTCGTGCCGGGCTATGGGCTGGCGGTGGCCCAGGCGCAGCACCGCCTGCGGGAGCTGGCGGACCTGCTGGAGGGACGGGGCGTCGATGTGAAGTACGCGATCCACCCGGTGGCCGGGCGGATGCCGGGACACATGAACGTCCTCCTGGCCGAGGCGAACGTCCCCTACACCGAGCTATACGAGATCGAAGACGTAAACCCGGAGATGCCGAACACGGATGTGGCCGTAGTAGTCGGAGCGAACGACGTCGTGAACCCGGCAGCGCGAGACGATCCGACGAGCGACATCGCCGGGATGCCGATCGTCGAGGTCGACCGGGCTCATCACTGCATCGTGTTGAAGCGGAGCCTCAGTCCGGGATTCGCCGGCATCCAGAACCAGCTCTTTTTCCTGCCGAACACACGTATGCTGTTCGGCTCCGCCGAGAAGTCGATCGCCGAGCTCGTTCACGAGGTCAAGGCGCTCTAGGAGCGCGAGATCTGGACTCCGCCGTTCGTTGTGCGGGCGCGGATCAGCTTGCCGCCGGATCCCAGGTCCGTCGTCAGCATCCTGTCGATGCGGCCCTGGACCGTAACGGGGAAGTCTATTTCGAGACGGCCGTTCACCGTGCCTGTCTCCAGCCGAGCGGAATAGCCATCCGGGATCGCCAGATGCACGCCCCCATTCGTCGTCTTCACGTCCAGGCCTTCCCCGGCCCACTCGTTCCCGGTCAGCTCGACGCTCAGGCCGCCGTTGGTCGTAGAGCCCGAGACATCCCCAGCCACGTCCACGAGGCTCACGCCCCCGTTCACCGCTCGGAAGTTAAGCGCCCCGGACACACCGGCGATTCCGATTCCACCGTTCAGCGTCTCGAGGGAGAGGTCTGTCCGGGTCGGAACTGAGACACGAAAGCTCACCGACCACGACTCCTTCTTCTCCGTCTTCGGGCCGGTCGCCTTGATCGTCCCGCCCTCGGTGCTGATGCTGACCTGGTCCGCGATCTGGCGCGCGCGCTCCTCCGTCTCCGCTCTTGCGTGCACCTTGGCCTGCACACGGACATCGGACCGGTTCTCTCCGGTCACCTTGATGCCGCCGTTGTTGCCGGCGTCAACGCTGAGGCTTCGCGTAGCGGACAGCGTCTCCTCCCGGACCTCGCAGTAGCGCTCTTCGTCTCCCCCATGGGATGTTGCGCACCAGTCCTTGGCGTCCTGTCCCCGCGCGTTCGCGGCGAGAGCGAGCAGGAGAAGGGTGGGCGGTACTAGTGTGCGCGTTCGCACGAGCTTCCGACTCATGATCGTCGCCTCCAATCGATGGACCCCGGTTGCGGTGTGACTCCGCTCGGTAGGACGGTGCTGGCGGGCAGAAGGTTGTACGTCCGGGAGCTTCCGGAGATCAGGCGTCGTTGACCAGCTCCAGAAAGCGTGCAGCCAGCCGGGGCCCCGTTCCGGCACCTTCGTGCTTGAAGAAGACGAACGCCTCCTCCCACTCCTGCTCTGCGATTCGACTGGCCCAGGCCAAGAGCTGCTCGTCGTCGTACTCGGTGCGACGAAGCCGCGCATAGCCCCAGGTCGCCGTGTCGATCTTCGCGGGCGCCTCTTTTTCGTCCGTCTCGGCGGCACACAGAGCTACATCGTGCGCGCCCAGGAGCCCGAGGACCTCGTCGTCGAACCAGGAGTCATGGCGGAACTCCATCGCAGCCCGATACCCCTTCGGAATCAGCCGGAGGAACTCGGAGAGCCGCTCGGCATCCTTCTTCATGTTGGGCGGCAGCTGGAAGAGAACGGCGCCGAGGTGGTCGCCGAGGGCGGCGGCCGTGCTGAAGAGGTAGTCCGTCTCGTCAACCGTGTCGTTCAGCCTCTTGAAGTGGGTGATCCTGCGAGACGCCTTCAGCACGAAGCGGAAAGGACCGCCGACCTGCTCCAACCAGGACTCCAACACGGAGGAGCGCGGCATCCGGTAGAAGGTGTTGTTGATCTCTACCGCGGGCAGCTTCGCCGAGTAGTACCGAAGCATCTCCGTGGCCGGCAGATCGTCGGGATAGAAGCTGCCTTTCCACTCCTTGTAGCTGAATCCGCTCGTGCCGACCGATAGCCGCATCTTGCCGCTCAATGTCACACGGGCTCGGCGATCGCCACGGCGAAGCGATTCCGTTCATCCGTCTCCCAGCGGCGGATTCTCATCCCGCTGGCCTCCAGCAAGCCAACGGCGGACTCTCTCGTGTACTTGTGACTGAGCTCCGTGCGAATGGACTCTCCCGCCGCGAACGCCACCTCCATCTCGAGGTCCCGGATGCTTACGACCTGCTGCCCCCGCGCCACGAGATGCAGCTCGATTCGCGCCTTCTCGGCATCGTAGTAGGCCCGGTGGCTGAAGCCCTCGACGTCGAAGTCGGCCGACAGCTCCCGGTTCAGCACTCTCAGGAGATTCTGGTTGAACGCCGCCGTCACGCCGGCCGAATCGTTGTAGGCGGCTTCGAGGGTAGCGGTATCCTTTACGAGGTCGAAGCCGATCAGGAAACCGTCACCACTCCCCAGCTGACGGGCCACCGACCGGACGAAAGTCCGCGCCGTAGCCGAAGTGAAGTTTCCGATCGTGGAGCCGAGGAACGCGACGAGACGTGGCCGTCCGGCGAAGGAGAGGTCGAGCGGCGACTCGAAGTCGGCGATCACGATCACGACCTGGAGATTCGGGTACTCGCGCACCAGAGAATCGGCCGCGGTGCGCAACGCTTCCTCGCTCACGTCGACCGGAGCGTACTGCTCCAAAGATCCGACTTCCTGCATCGCGTCGAGGAGCAATCGGGTCTTCGTGGAGCTTCCGGAGCCGTACTCCACGAGCACGTGTGAGCCGAGCTCGGATACGAAATCCGTCGCCCGTCGCTCGAGGATCTCGGTTTCGACCCGGGTGAGATAGTACTCCGGCAACCGGGTAATGCGCTCGAAAAGCTCCGAGCCGCGAGCGTCATAAAAGTACTTCGGAGGGATCTCTTTCAGAGGGCGCGACAGACCATCGCGGACGTCTCGCGCGAGCTCCGCGTGGCGATCGCGAGCGCCGAGTAGGTTGCACGCCAGAATCTGGTCGGTGGCTGCGCCCGGTCGCTCCATTCGGTCCTCCAGTATCCGCCCCTCGCCCGCGCAGATCGGACGCGCAAGGTAGGCCTCGGCTCGATTGCCCGCCAACGAAACCGAAGCATCGCTCCTCGCGCGGCCGCCGCGCTACGGCCAAGTTCCGTTCGATGGTTGAATTCGACGAAGTCTCGCTCCGGCTGGGCGGCCGAGTTGTGCTGCAGAGCATCTCCTTTGGCCTGGAACGGGGCGAAACGGCTGTCATCCTCGGACGGAGCGGCGCAGGGAAATCCAGTGCGCTCCGTCTGGTGAACCGGCTGCTGGAGCCGACGGCCGGAACCGTCCGCGTCGACGGCATCCCCACCACGAAATGGGATCCGATCGAGCTGCGGCGCCGCATCGGTTACATCATCCAGCAGATCGGTCTTTTCCCTCACCGCACGGTCGCGGAGAACGTGTCGCTCGTTCCGCGGCTCCTCGGCTGGGAGCGCTCGGATCAGGAACGGCGCACGGCAGAGATGCTCGAGCTGGTCGGTCTTCCGCGGTCGGAGTTCGCGCTTCGCTTCCCTGCCGAGCTCTCCGGAGGACAGCAGCAGCGGGTCGGAGTCGCTCGCGCCCTGGCCGCCGACCCCGCGATTTTGCTGGCGGATGAGCCGTTCGGCGCCCTGGATCCGGTGACCCGCAGCGAGCTCCAGCGGGAGTTTCAGGATCTCACGCACCGACTGGCCAAGGCAGTGATCTTCGTGACCCACGATGTGCGTGAGGCGATACGGATCGGGGACCGAATCCTCCTGCTGGAAGAGGGTCGAATCGCGTTCAGCGGCACGCCGGCCGAGTTCCGCGGTTCCGAGCTGGACGCCGTTCGGGCGTTTCAGCCGGAGGCTGGCGAGTGACGCCCTTGGGCTTTCTCGACTACCTGATCGCCAACCGGATGGAGGTGCTCGCCAAGACGGCCGAGCATCTCTATCTGGTCGGTACGTCGGTCGGAATCGCGGCGTTCCTCGGGGTACCCACCGGGATCCTGTTGACCCGACGCGAGAAGCTCCGGCGGCCCGTGCTCGGTTTCGTGAACGTACTCCAGACGATCCCGAGTCTCGCCTTGTTCGGCTTCTTGATTCCGGTTCCGTTGATCGGCGGCATCGGGGCGCGCACGGCCATCGTCGCACTGACCGGCTACGCGCTCTTGCCGATCGTGCGCAACACGTTCGAGGGCATCCGGGGAATCGACCCGGCGATCCGCGAGACGGGGCTGGCCATGGGCATGACCGACGCCCAGCTCCTGCGGGAGGTGGAGCTGCCACTCGCGCTGGGTGTCATCCTGGCCGGCGTGCGGCTGGCCACCGTGATCGGCGTCGGAATCGCCACCATCGCGGCGGCGATCGGCGCGGGCGGTTTGGGCGAGTTCATCTTTCAGGGAATCTCCATGGTGAACAACCAGGTGATCCTGGCAGGCGCAATCCCCGCAGCTCTCCTCGCGCTCGCTGCCGACGCGGGCCTGGGTCGGCTGGAGCGCAGGTACCTCAAGTGGCACACGACGGATCGGGAATGAGGCCCGCGTATCGAGCCGGCCGTCGCAAACGGCCGTTGCAAGCCTCATTCGTGCTTTTGGCCGCAATTGTCGCGGGATTCTCTCTAGTCGGCTGCGGGACGGAACGCCGCGCTCTGGTTATCGGATCCAAGAACTTCACGGAGCAGAGCGTGGTGGGGGAACTGGTCGCCCAGTGGATCGAGCGAACGACGACGATCCCGGTGCGCCGCCGTTTGCACCTCGGAGGCACATTCATCTGCCACCAGGCGCTCATCGACGGTGCGATCGACCTTTACGTCGAGTACACGGGAACGGCCTATACCGCGATCCTCGAGCACCCACCGGTGACCGATCCGGAGACGGTTCGCCACGCCGTCAGGGCGGACTATTCAAGCCTGTGGGACCTGGAGTGGGGCGAACCGCTGGGCTTCGAGAACACCTTCGCGATTCTGGTGAGAGGGGCGACGGCTGAATCGTTGAGCCTCCGCTCCGTCAGCGACGTGACGGAGCATGCCCCTGGGTGGACTCCGGGCTTCGGCTACGAGTTCACGGAACGCGAGGATGGGCTCCCCGGCCTAGTGCGCGTTTACGGGCTTCGTTTCGAAGCGGAGCCTCGGCTCATGGACCTCGGCCTACTCTATCGCGCGCTCGCCAGCCGCCGCGTCGACCTGGTGGCGGGAAACTCGACGGACGGCCAAATCGAGGCGTTGGATCTGGTCATGCTCACGGACGATCGGCACTATTTTCCACCCTACGAGGCGGCACCGGTCGTCCGGGCCGGCGCGCTAGCGGAGTACCCCGAGCTGGGTCCGGCGCTCGCATCGCTGGCCGGCCGGATCGACACGGAAGAGATGCGCTCCCTGAATCGTGCCGTCGACGTCGAGGGGCGGGATTTCCGGCAGGTCGTCAGCGAATGGATCGGAGCCGAGCTCGGAGCGACATGGCCGGGTGAGGAAGCTCGACCGTGAGGACAACACGCCGGACCCCCAGGCCGCGAACCGGTGTTTTACGAGTAAGGGCCGGTTAGGTTAAGGCACGCGCGTTTACGAGATTCGAGGAGATCCTCGAGGATTCCTAGATAGAGCAGATCGGAAGATGAACACGAAAGCGAATCAGGTCAGCGAAGCCGAGGCCAGGCGCGTCGCGGAAGGCGCCCGTGAGACCGAGTGGGGCGATCACACCTTCGTCCGCGACCTCTTCCTCGGCGATTTCCGACTCGGTTTGATCCACCCGTATCCGGACCCCGACGAGCACATCGGCGAGCCCGCCCGAGCGTTTATCGAAGAGCTCCGGGATTTCCTGCGTGATGAGGTGGATTCGGAACAGATCGACCGGGATCGGCAGATTCCTCCGTACGTGGTCGATCGACTTCGCGAGATGGGCGCCTTCGGGATGAAGATCCCGCGCGAGTACGGCGGCCACGAATTCAATCAGACCGAATACAGCAAGATCATGGAGGTCATCGGCACGGTCGACGGGAGCCTCGTGGCGCTTCTTTCGGCCCACCAGTCGATCGGAGTGCCGCAACCGCTCAAGCTGTTCGGTACCGATGAGCAGAAGCGCAAATATCTGCCGCGCTTCGCCAAAGGAGCGATCTCGGCCTTCGCTCTCACCGAAGACGACGTTGGTTCCGACCCGGCTCGTCTGGCGACTACCGTCGAGCGAACCGAGGCCGGCGACTTCATCCTGAACGGCGAAAAGCTCTGGTGCACGAACGGCACCGTGGCCGAGATCATCGTCGTCATGGCTAGGCACACCGATACGGGCAAGATCTCCGCCTTCATCGTGGAGATGGATTGGCCCGGCGTCGAGGTGGTACAGCGGCTGCACTTCATGGGCCTGGGCGGCATCGAGAACGGCGTCATCCGCTTCACCGACGTACACGTCCCGGGCGAGAACCTCCTGCTCAAAGAGGGGCGGGGCCTGAAGCTGGCCCTGGTCACGCTGAACACGGGCCGGTTGACGATTCCGGCCGTCTCCGTCGGAAGCGGGAAGGCGGCGGTCCAGATCGTCCGCCAATGGGCTTCCGAGCGGGTGCAGTGGGGCCAGCCGGTCGGAAAGCACGAAGCCGTCGCTCACATGATCGCCAACATCACGGCGAACACGTACGGCATGGACGCCGTCTCGGAGATATCTGCCCTACTGGCGGACCGGCCCGGATACGACATCCGGCTGGAGGCGGCGATCGCCAAGCTGTTCAACACGGAGATGGGCTGGGACCTGGTGGACGAGGCGATGCAGGTGCGGGGCGGCCGGGGCTACGAGCGAGGCGACTCGCTGGCGGATCGGGGTGAGGATCCGATCGGCGTCGAGCGAATGCTCCGGGACTTCCGCATCAACCGGATCTTCGAGGGCTCCAGCGAGATCATGCGGCTGTTCATAGCGCGGGAGGCGGTCGACTGGCACCTGCAGCTCGCGGGCGAGCTGGTCGAAGGAAAACTGTCGCTGGGCCAGAAGCTGGCGAAGCTGCCGAAGGTGGCCTTCACATACGCCGCCTGGTATCCCTCCCGCTGGCTCGGTTGGGGCTGGTGGCCGCGCTACGGCGAGTTCGGTGAGCTTGCGACGCACCTCCGCTTCACCCAGCGAGCCTCGAGAAGACTCGCGCGTACGCTGTTTCACAAGATGTTGCGCTACGGAGCCGGCCTGCAGCGCAAGCAGGCGCTGTTGTTCCGAGGTGTCGACATCGGGGCGGAGCTCTTCGCGATGGCCGCGGCGGTGGCGAAGGCCCAGATGATGACTCGCAAGGACGATCCGGCTGCCGAGCAGGCCCGCAAGCTAGCCGACGTTTTCTGCCGCCTGGCGCGGCGCCGCGTTCACGCACTGTTTCACGCGATGTCAGCCAACGAGGACACCCTGCTCTACCGGACGGCGCGAGAGGTCCTGGACGGCGAGTACGAGTACCTGGAGAGCGAGCTCGTCGGGATACAGAAGCTGGCGAGAAGGGGCACGGCAGAGGAAGCGGAACCGCCGCCGGATATTCCGGTGCCGGCCGAGCCGGCGGTCGAGCATTCGACGGCAGATATCGGCTAACCGGACGGCAGGGAGCCGCCGAGGCTCCGACAGTTCCGGCTAGATCCTACAGGCGAGCCTCGATCCAGCCGGCGACGTCGGCCACGACTCGCTGCCACCCGCGGTCGTTGTGCGGCTCGTGGCGAGCGCCTTCGTAGATCCGCAGCGTCTTGTCGGGCGAGCTCGCGCGCTCCACGAGCGCTCGGCTACCCTCCGGAGAATTGACCTGGTCGGCACCGCCGTGAACGACCATCAGGGGAACGCGCAGGTCAACGGGTCGGCGCTTGATCAGTGCGATCGTATCGAGCGCCTCGATCCCCCAGCGCGCGGTCGCGTGGTGGTGCACGAGTGGATCCTCGGCGTAGACTCGAACGACCTCGGGGTCGCGTGACAGCGTGTCCGGGTCGATGTCGGGTTTGAGAGACGTCCGGGGTCGGACCCGAGAAAGGACTTTGGCCACGAGTACAAGCCACGGCTTGGCCACCCCGACCGGCTCGAGCGGTGTTCCGCTGAGGATCAGGCCGCTGAGACGATCCTGGGGCCTATCATCCGACTCGAGAGCGAAATCGAGCGCGATCAGAGCTCCCATGCTGTGGCCGAGAAGAAAGGCGGGCGCGTCGGGTTCCAGCGCTCCGGCAAAGGCGAGAAAGGCACCCAAGTCGCTCCGGTACTCCACCCACGAGTCTACATGCCCCCGCTGCCCGGGAGAGCGCCCATGACCCCGGTGGTCGAGGGCATACACGGCGAAGCCACGCGCCAGAAAGGCCTGAACGTACCGCTCGTAGCGGCCGCTGTGCTCGCCGATGCCGTGCGCGATCACGATCAGCGCACGCGACCGTAGGGCCGGCTTCCAAGACCGGTAAAACAGCTCGAGGCCGTCGGCTCGGAACCGGCTCTCATTCGAGGATACGTCGTGACCTTCAGCCTGCTCGCCGATCTGATCGTTCTCGTTCACATCGCGTTCGTGCTGTTCGTCGTACTCGGAGGCCTCCTCGCCCTGTGGAAACCGGTCATCATCTGGTTTCACCTGCCGGCCGCGCTATACGGCCTGGGCATCGAGCTGATCGGATGGATCTGCCCTCTGACTCCGCTGGAGAACCGATTTCGCACCCTGGCCGGGGACGCCGGGTACGAGGGCGGCTTCATAGAGCACTACGCCCAGCTGATCCTCTATCCGGCAAATTGGCATGCGATCAAAGGGTATCTGGGAGCGGGGGTCATCCTGATCAACGTGGCAGTCTATGCCCTGGTCCTTCTTCGCCGGCGGCGAATCAGCTCAACGCGGGCTCGGGCAGGCTGAGCGCGCCGACGAGCTCCGAGACGGTCCGGAGCCCTTCGCTCTCCATGTAGGACCCTATTCCTTCCTGCACGGTCACCGCGGCAGCCGGATCCACGAAAGAGGCCGTTCCAACCTGGACGAGCGACGCTCCGGCCAGGAGGTACTGCAGAGCATCCGCGGCTGATCGAATTCCCCCGATGCCGATCACCGGCAGCGAGCTGGCGCACGCAGCGCGCCATGTCAGAAAAACGCCCATCGGCAGGATGGCCGGTCCGCTTATCCCGCCCGAGACATTGCCGATGACCGGCTGGCGGCTCTGGATATCGACAAGCATTCCGGGGAACGTATTGATCGTGCTCAGTCCGTCGGCGCCGCTCTCCTCGCAGATCCGGGCATAGATGCCGATGTCGGGTACGTTCGGAGTCAGCTTCACGATTACCGGCCGCTCCGTCTCGCGGCGAAGGCGGGCGACGAGCTCCGCAAGAGCTTTCTCGTCTGTTCCGAACATGGTTCCGCCCTCGACGTTCGGACACGAGACGTTGATCTCGTATCCGAGGAGGCCTTCCTCCTCGTCGAGGCCGGCGACGACCGCCGCATACTCTTCTGCGGTGCGGCCGATCACGTTCACGAGCACATGAGCTTTCTCGAGGTTGTCGCGCAGCCAGGGGAGCTTCTCGGTCACAAAAGCCTGCAAGCCGACGTTCTCGAGCCCGATCGCGTTGATCATCCCGCCGGGCGTCTCGGCCACGCGGTGGGGTGGGTTGCCGGTACGAGGCTCCACGCTAACCGCCTTCGTGACCAGGCCGCCGAGCTCATCGAGCGGGATCAGCTCAGAATACTCCTTCCCGTACCCGCACGTACCGGAGGCGAGGAGCACTGGGCTCTGGAACTCCGCCCCGAACACGGATTGTCTCAGACCGGAGACCATGCCAGCTCCCTCGCGTCGAACACCGGGCCCTCCGTGCAAGCTTTCTTCCAGCGACCGTCGATTCCGCGCACCACGCATCCCTGGCAGGTTCCTACCCCGCAGGCCATGTGCTCCTCCACGGAGACCTGCAAATCCAACTCCTCCCGTGCGGCGCGGGCGGCGAGCGACTGCAGCATGGGCGTCGGACCACAGCCGAGCACCGTCGCCCCTGCGTCCAGCTCCCCATCCGTGACGCGGCCTCTTTGCCCGAGCCCTCCATCCTCCGTCCAGATACGAGGAGGCGATCCCGTCAACCGCTCGATCAGAGCCGGATCAAAGACCCGATCCGCTGTCCGCTCACCATACCGCAGCTCGACCGCAAAACCCTCTCGGCCGGCCTCGCCGGCGAGGAACAGGAATGGGGCAAGGCCGACGCCGCCGGCCAGGCAGAGGATTGGTCGCCCGGGCTCGAGACGGAACGGACGCCCTAGAGGTCCCAAGAGGAGAACCCGCTCGCCTTGATCCAGCTTCGCCAGCGCTCGGCTTCCCGCCCCGAACACTCGAACCAGGAGTCCGATCCGGCCGTCGCCCCGCCAGCCGACGCTGAACGGTCGGGGAAGAAAGGGCGGCTCGAGTCGGTGAAGCCCGAAGCCGATCATCACGAACTGCCCCCACCGGGCGGCGGTCGCGATGTCAGGGCTGTGAAGCTCCAGCCACCAGGTGTCTTTGGCCACTCGTCGGTTGGAGAGGACGGGGGCTTCGTGGCGAACCGGAGAGAGGATCGGCGAGGCCTTGGGTTCCACG
>JBDHGL010000063.1:0-15299 GCA_039589875.1 Gemmatimonadota bacterium | reverse complement strand
GGGTCCAGCCCCACGCCCCGTCCGGCGAGGGGGAGCCGTAGGTGCTGAAGAAGTAGAACTCGTTCCCGAAAGCCTCGGCCTCCTCCCTGCCGAAGCCGGGGCTCTCCCCTTCGCGCTCGATGAGTTCGAGGGCAAATCCCGAGAGCAGCTCGTCGAGCATGATGACCGAAGATGCCTTGAGGTAGCCGGCATCGCTGAGTGATGCCTGGAGGATGCGATGGACGAGCGTCCTCTGTTGGTCGGACAGCTCGCCCAGGCTAATGCCGGGACGCTCGTAGATCCACGCCGGGAAATAGTGCCACTTGGTGCGCCACTCGGACTCGAGCGATAGCCGAGTCCGTTCCACCTGATCTGGGGTGAGCGTCTCCAGGAAAGCACTGACGGCGGCGGCCATCGAAACGGCCGAAGCGGAGGGCCCGGGCAGCTCGTAGACCGGTTCCGGAAGCCCGGAGGCGGCAACGAGGGACGAAACGGCGATAATCGCAACGACCGGAAGCGACCGCACACGCATCTGAGTCATCCTGTCTGAGGGTTTCCTACTCGGAGTCGGTATCGAACCGCCGGAGCTCGAATCGCGCGAGCGGCTCCCGATTCCCGACTACGAGCCCGGCGGCGAACTCGCCCAAGGCGGGTCCCATCTTGTAACCGTGCCCGGAGCCTCCACCAAGGAGCCACACGTTCGATGCGCCCGGGTGCCGGTCGATGATGAAGTCCCCATCCGGGCTGTTCTCGTACTGACAGACTCGGGATTCGACCAGAGGAGCGCCCGCCATATCAGGAAAGCGGCGCGCGATGAATTCGCGGGCCCGGCGAAGATGATCTTGGCTGACGCTCCGCTCGAGCGACGTCGGATCGACCGGCTCGCCCCTCGTGTCATCGGCGATCTTGAAGCCGCGGCCGTCGTTTCCGGGAATCCCGTAGAAGAACCGTTCCGTCCCCCCGTTCAGCCAGCAGGGCAGGCTCGACTCATCGAACCGGTCGGTTCCGGGCGGGATTCCGAAGTAGAACACCTCCTGCCTGGACGGCTGAACGCGGTCTCCGATCACCTCCGGAAACAGCTTGCCCATCCAGGGGCCGCAGGCGAAGACGTAAGCGTCGGCGCCAAGGGTTTCGCCGCCGGATAGACTCACTTCCGTCATCTCGCCATCTCGTAGCTCACCTGGCTTGGCCATCGCTTGCCGGTAGGTGCCGCCTTCCGCCACGAACGCCTCTGCGACGGCGCGGCAGGCGTGCCTGGCGCGCAGATACCCCGCCTCGTCCTCGAAGAAGACCGTCCGGATTCCGTCGAACGAGATCTGGGGAAACATCGCACGAGCCTCCTCGAGGCTCAGCTCGCGGGCCGGCAGCCCCATCTCGGCCTGCAGCGGGAGCGAGGTGCGGGCGTAGCTGTCGTCCCGCTCGAACATCCAGAGCCCACCCGTCCGTCGATAGAGCCGCTCGTCCCAAAGACGCTCGCTCTCCTGCCAGATCTCGAGCGCCCGAGCGACCCACTGGACGTAGATACGATTGGGGCCGTACGTGCCGCGTATCACGCGGGACTCACCGCCCGAGCTGGCCCGCGGGTTGCCCGGCCCCCACGCGTCGATGAGCGTGACATCGGCTCCAGCGCGCTGCAGCCACAGGGCCGTCCAGCCACCGAACGGGCCGGCGCCTACGACGGCCACGCTCGTTTTTCGTGCGCGGGCCGATGCCGGCGCAGGGTCTCTGGTCTGGATCCAACGGCGCGGGAGGCCGTGGGCCAGCGGTGCCAGCAGCGGCAGGCCGGCGAGTGATCTCAGAAAACGTCTACGGCTGAAGCTGTCTGTCATCTGGCCGCCGTTCGGTTGCCGCCTACTGATCCATCGGGCCGAGCCGCAACAGCGCGGTGCGCGCCTCCTCGACCATCGGCTGAAGCTCGGGATCGGCATTCCCCCACATCTCGACGAACGAAGCGTACGCCGTCCTCGCCTTATCCACCTCGCCGAGCGCCTCGTAGGCTTGACCGAGGTACAGGTACGCGATGGGCCAATACGCGTTGCTGACGCCGACGAACGTGCTGAACCAGCGGATGGCGTCGTGGGGTTGATCGAGCTCGAGATAGAGCTGACCGAGCCACCATCGGTTGGGCCACCAGCCGCCCTTGAGGGACTCGAAGGCGGCCGCCGCGTCCGCGGCTCGGCCCCTGGCCATGAGGCCGAAGGCTTCGGCCGTCCGGAGCTCGATCTCCCAGTCCGGGTCAGCCGTCGAGTCTCCCGCTGCCTCGGCCGCCGCGAGCCGCTCCCGCAAGCCGGTTAGAACGCTCTCGTACTCGTCCCATTCACCTCGTTCGACCGCACGAGCGGCCCTAAACAGACCGGGCCTCTCGCGCTCGTCGGGAGGAAGCCGCTCTGCTGTCTGGTCGAGAAGCTGGTCGGAGATGGGAAGTCCCAGAATCCGCGCCATGTATGGACAGAGGAACGCTACATCTCGATCCATGCGCGGATCGGCCGCATACTCGATGAGCTTTCGAAGGCTGCCGTCTCGCAACGGGATATTGAGACACAACCGAAGATCGATCTCGCCCGACGCTTCCGCCTGGCGCAGGTAGTGGGCCTCCGCAAGCTCGACGGACCGAGCGCTGTGGAGCAGCATGTCGGGATAGAGGCCCAGATCGCCCAGCGTATCGGCCGCGGCCGCGATGGAGACGGAATCGGAACGGCCGAATTCCTCCCGCAGGATGATTCGGTTAACCCGATCGTTCGGGGTGCCGGGTCGAACCGCTCCGAAGTTCTCGGTGATGCCGGCGACGTGCGCGCTGTCCCCGGATCTTAGCGCGAGTTGGAGCGCGTGGATCAGGTAAGGCGCGAATCCCGGATCGAGCTCGACAGCCCGGTCCAAGGCTCGCTTCCCCTGTTCCAGCCAGTCGTCGATCTCCTCTCCGGTGCCCGCGTGTAGCAGTGCATCTCCGAGGATGAACCAGGCATCGGCGTCATCCGGGTGGCTGCGGACGTATGCGCGTAGCTCCGGGAGCGGTTCCAGTGAGCCATCCAGGTACGCCATCGTCGCCCGGGCGAACAGCGACTCGCGCTCCGGCAGCCCACCCTCGAGCGCCGCCTCGAGATGACCCTGCGCCTCCCCCGGGTTCAGTGTCAGCCAGCCCTGGGACATGCCTAGCCGGTACTCGGCGAGTGCAAAGCTCGGATCTTCGTCGATCGCTCGCTGGAAGGCCGGAATCGCGACCTCGAACTCGCCTCGCCTGCGGTAGGTCTCTCCCTCGAGGTACGCCTGCAGCGCAGTCAGCGATGAAGTCGTAGCGGCCGCTAAATCGAAGCCGGAGAACTCCCCGACACCCACCTCCCCGAGCGCTCGCACCACCTCGACGGCGAGCTCATCCACAAGCGTCCAAACGCTGTCCGGGCTGCCCTCCACGCGTACGCGTCCGAGCGAGGACGCTCCGGATACTTCGTAGAGCGTCCCCTCGAGCCGCACCCTCGGCCCCAGCGTAACGGCCGACCCGACGAGTGCGTACAGGCCACCGCTCGCCGAAGCCACCTGGAGCGCCGTCTCCAGATCGGCCGGCTCGCCCTCACCCACTCGCCGATCCCATTGAGCCAACACGGTGCCCGGAGCGATCGCCCTGAGCCCGCCCACTTCGCTCAGATTGGAGTGCAGTAGATGGACGAGCCCTTCGCCGAGTGCATCCACCTCGGATCCGGTCACCGCGAATGGAAGCACCGCAATGCCGGGATCTGCCTCCGCCGCCACCGCCGGCGCCACCGACGAGGTGGGATCGCGACCGAACAGGAACCAGCCGATCGCCACACCTCCCCAGAGGAGCGAGGCTCCGACAGCTCCGACGATGGCGTTCCGCCAGGTCAGGAGCCCGTGGCCGAGTCCCGGCTCGGCCGGAACCTCAGCTTCTTTCGCCTTTTCGTCCTCGGGCCGAGCCGCGCGCTCCTGGATAAACGCGGTGGCCAGGACGATCGGTAGGCCGATGATGAGCAGGAAGAGCGCAAAAGGCGGCGCCCAGTCGGGCAGGTTCAGGGCTCCGGCGAGCGTATCGACAACCTGAAGCACCAGCCAGCTGCCGACCACATAGATGCCCAGCACCTGCCACAAGGAGCGGCGGTGGATTTCCTGGATCAGCTTCTTTAACCGTGACATGTAGATCGAAAGTGCTTTCCTAGTTGGCGCTCTCTTGTCCCGTGCCGACTTCGCTGGTGCTGGCAACTAGCCGCGCGACCACGGCATCGTAACGTGGGTCGTCGCGCAGCGGATCCAGCGCTGGCTCGACCGGGATAAACGCCCGGAAGTCGGCGCTATAATCGACGGCCTCGTTCAGCTGCCGGAACGCCGATTCCAGGTCACCCGTACGAGCGTACACTCCAGCGGTGTAGGTTGGCGATCCGAGGTAGGAGGTGCCGCCTCCGAGACGCTCCAGCCACTCCAGCCTTGTCTCCCAGTATCTTTCCTCGCCGCCTAGCTCGTAGGCTTCCGTCAGCTCGGAGGTCAGGCGGCCACCGATGCCCTCTGGCTGGCCTTGCAGCGTGACGGTCAATCCCGCCTGCTTGGCAGCCTCCGCGTAGCGGCCGGTCTGCTCGTAGACGCCCCAGAGAAACTCTCGGGCCTGTGCGAACCCGGAATCCAGATCCACCGCCCGCTCGTAACCTTCGATGGCCTGCTCGAAGTCTCGCGCGAAGTAGTGGACCCACCCGACCTCGGCGACGATGATCCGAGAGAGCGGATCCACCGCCTTGGCCAGCCGGATCTGGTCCATCGCCTCCTCCAAGCGGCCTTCGCTCGCCAGAAAAATCGCATACCAATGATGTGCGGTGGCGTATCCGGGATTCAACTCGATCGCGCGGCGAAACGTCCCGTCCACTTCGTCGGCGGGACGCCGGCCCCACCCGATCATGCCAAGGGCGGCATACGGCTCGCCCAGCGTGCTGTCGATCGCCAACGCCCTTTCGGCCGCTTGGCGGGCCAAGGGATGGGTGTCTTCGGCAGGCACGCGCGTGTACGAAGAAACGATCGCATAGGCATCGGCCAAGCCGGCCCAGGCTGCAGCGTATTCCTCGTCGAGCGAGACCGCCCGCTCGAAGAAGCCGATCGACGCTTCCATTGATGACCCGGTGCGCCGGTTCCACGCCTCGCGGCCCCGGAGATACAGGTCGTGCGCCTCGAGGCTCGACGTAGGACGACGCTCGATCCGGGCCCGATCGGCGTCGGAGAGCTGCAGTTCCAATGCTCTGGCCACCTGCTCCGCCACGTCGCTCTGAATCGCGAAGATGTCGGTCAGCTCGCGGTCATAGTCGTCAGCCCAGATGCTCCGGCCGGTGGCTGGGTCGACGAGCTGCGCGGTGATACGAACCCGGTCCCCGCTCTTTCTTACGCTTCCTTCGACGATCCGAGTTACACCCAGCTCGCGAGCGATCTCATCCAGCCGAACCGACTCCCCCTTGTAGCGCATCACGGAGGCGCGCGAGATGACCGTCAGTCCCTCGAGTCTCGTGAGGTGGATGATGATCTCCTCCGTCACTCCGTCGCTGAAGAACTCGTTCGACGAGTCGGCGCTCAGATTGGCAAACGGGAGAATCGCGATCGAGGGAACCGTCTCGTCGAGTTGGCGCGCGTCGAACGTAGCGGCTCGGGTGGTCTCTGGCTGACTGCGACGAATCGTCAGCAAGGTGAGTCCACCCAAAACCAGCAGCATCGCGATCATCACCAGCTCAACGACGCTCGCCCTCTGCCGGCCGCCCGCACCGTGATACCAGGCCAGGACCAGCGCGACCAGGAATCCGGTCCCGATGACCACGGTAGCGCCGCGAACCACTCCGGCCGGCCACCCGAAGTTCTCGGCGACGAAGCCGAACATCTCGAGGACCAGCCAGCCTCCGGCCGCGTAGCCGATCGCCCACTGGAAGACCCTCCGATCCTTCAAGCTCTGGAAGAGGGACTTCATGAAACGCGGTCCGCAGTCTCGGTCAAGGCGGCCGCGTGTGGAGGACTACTGCAAGATCGCCTTGAGCGAATCGAACCCTCCCTCGAAATAGGTCACGTTGTGGAACGCTTCGAGGGCGATCGCCTGCGCCACCGCCTTGGCCTGCGCCACGTCGCTCCCGAAGACAACGATTCGTGTGTTGTGATCTCGCATGGGAAGGCGTCCGTCATCTTTGGCGGCCCTCACCTCGCCGACATCCTTACCAGGCAACACCAAACTGCGCGGGAGGTTCTTCGCGCCCTGTATGCTGCCGCGCTGGAACGCGGCGATATCGCGGGCATCGATCCAAACCGCCGAACCGTCTTGCTCGAAGACGTGTCGGACGCCGTCCGGCTCGATCACCATGGTTCCGCCGAGCGCCCTCCAGACGGGTGTGCCGAGCTGGTAGCGTCGTACGTTCGTGTAACCGTCAGCGATGAGTTCGTCGGCGACGCGCTTGCTCTTCCCGCAGAAGGGTCCGTTGCAGTACAGAATGAGCGCGGCAGATCTGTCTTCTCCAACGAGCCTTCCTACCTCCGCAACGTCCGACGTGTACTGTGACATCGGCATGCCGGGCTTCGGCGCGACGTTGAGCGCTCGGGGAATGTGGCTGATCGCCCACTCGAGGTGCGGCCTCGTGTCCAGCAACACGGCCTCGCCTCGACTCATGATATCGAGCAGCTCGCTCGTCGAGATCTCCGGAGCGGTCCCCTCCTCTCCGGTCGTGGCGCCAAAAACTGTCGGCACCGGAGCGGCCGCCTGCTCCGAGCGACCACCGGCATCAGGAACCTGAGGCTGGCAGGCCAGGGCCACGACGACGGCCGGCAACATGGCAGCCGCCGATCTTTTTTGGGTCATGCGTAGCCTCTTCCGTGGCATCGATGCCGCCGGGTGCGCGCTCCGCCGGACGCGGAAGAAAGTAGTGAAGAACTCAATAGCGCCAGCTGGTTAGATCGGCGCCAGGAGGTGCCGCCGCTTCAATTCGCTCCAGGATTCTCGGGACGTACATCGTGTTGTAACGGAGGCGGGAGATATGGTTGCCGTTTTCGTGGTCCCCGTTCCAGCAGTGCTCGGCGCGGTCACCGTAGTCCACCAGACCTCCGAAGTGCGGATCCGTCGTGCCCTCCAGGAACTCCTCCGTCAGATAGACGGCGTTGTTCAGGTACCAGTTGTCCATGTCGCCGACGTAGATGTGAATCTTCCCCTCCAGCTTCGGGCCCAGCGTTTCCCAGTCCCGCTCCATGATGTGCCGCAGATCGTAATTCTCGCGCCAATACTCGGCGACTTCATGATCGATGACTCCCGATCGCTTGTCCCAGAGACGCTTCGGGTACCCGTCGTCGCCCATCGGCGAGTAGACCGCCTCCCAGATGTCGAACTGATCTCCCGAGCGGTTCTTCGTTCCCAACACCAGCTCCAGGTGGTTGTATTCCGCCAGCGTGATGTCGACCTCGCCGAGCCAGTTGCGGTGCACCGGCCGCTCGACGCGCTTGAACGGACCGTCCACGTAGTAGGCGTTCGCGTCCTCGTAGATGTCGATCAGGGTGTAGGCTCGAAAGTCGATCGGGTCGGGACAGGCGGCGAAGGTGCCGTTGTACTCGTCCGGATAGAAGACCTGCACTGCGAGAGCCTCCCAGCCTCCGGTCGAGCCCCCATAGAGGAAGCGCGCCCATCCCTCGCCGATCCCTCGAAAACGATCCTCGATGTCGGGAATAAGCTCGTGCGTGATCGCGTCGCCGTAGGGACCCAGGTTGGCGGAGTTCACCGCGTAAGAGTCATCGTAATAAGGGTTTGCGTGCTGCACCTGTATGATGAGGAAGCGGGGAAACGCCTCGGAGATCCAGGTCTGATAGAAGTCGTACGCCTCTTCCTGAACGAAGCGGTTGTAGCACTCGACGTCGAAACGATCGCTGTATTCGCACTCGAGATCGGGATCGGGAGGCTCGGTCCGGAAACCACCGAAATCCCTGGGGAAGTGTCCGTGGAAGACCATGATCGGATAGCGGGCATCCGGATTCTCGTCGAAGCCCTCCGGGAGCAGCACGTGGGCGCCAAGGTGCATGGGCCGGCCCCAAAACTCGGTGAGAAGATCGCTCTGGATCCGGACGTGCTTCACGTACTCGGTGTCGACAGGAGGCTCGATCGGCGAGACCACCTGGTCGATAAGGATCTCGATCGGCGCCGCCTCTGAGGGGTCGATCCGAATCGGTCGCGGCGTGCTGTAGAGGTTACCGGGCGCTCGATTCCATTGCTGTCCCTCACCGCGATCCATCGGCAGCTTGACGGTGTGGCCACTCGCCAGATCGAAGGTCTCGTAGACGTGAAGGACGGCCTGCACCGTGTAGCTTCCAGGCGGCACCTTGGCCAAGCTCGTCTTTGGAAACCCGAAGACGCCCGAGTCGATCACGGCCTGCTCGCCCGGTGCGAGACCCTCGACGTCAACGCCGAACACCTGCGGGGCATCCAGACCGCCGCCAACCCGGAAGCGAGGCTCGCTCTCGCCTTCCGTTGCGAGGATCAGGAGAACTCGGCCATCCAGTGGGCCGCTTGCCACCTCATCCGGATAGGAGACCGCGAAGGTGAGGGACGCTTCCGCAACATCCCGAGCTGGGTCCCCGCCCGAGCAACCGGCTGCTCCAACGAGAAGTGCGGCTCCGACAAGTAGCTGTGCAGCGAGGGTCGCAACACTTCGCATCCTTCAATCCTCCTGTTTGGCGCGGCCGGCGAACCTGCAAACCGGCACCGTGCGCTGCATATTGGGGCCATGATACCCGAAGGAACAGCACTACTGCTGATCGATCTTCAGCAGGGCTTCGACGCTCCCGGCTGGGGCGCTCGCAACAACTCGGACGCCGAGCGTAACGTCGCTCGCCTGCTTTCGGGTTGGCGAGCGGCCGGCTGGCCGGTGATTCACGTGCAGCACCTCTCAAAGGAGCCCGGTTCGCCCCTCGGTCCGGGGCAGCCGGGCGCTGAGTTCAAGGCGGAGGCGGTTCCCGAAGAGGGAGAGGCGTTCTTCCAAAAGAGCGTGAACAGCGCGTTCATCGGCACCGACCTCGAGTCGTACCTGCGGGAGCACGGGATCGACGCTCTTACAATCGTCGGCCTAACGACCGACCATTGTGTGTCCACGACGGCTCGGATGGCTGGGAACCTGGGGTTCGAAGCCTATGTGGTCGACGATGCGACGGCGACGTTCGACCGATCGGGTCCAGACGGCCGGATGTACGGCGCCGACGAGATTCACGCGATCTCCTTGGCAAGCCTGCACGGCGAGTTCGCCACCGTGCTTCGAACCGATCAGGTGCTCGCCGCGCTCGGATAAAGAAGCAAGCCGGTAGCCGGCTAGAAGCTCGGCCGGCCGACCGCGAAGCCGCGGAGAGATGATGCGAGAGACCCGCCTGGGTCTTGGCGCCAACTGGCGCCAGTTCACGCTGCTGGTCCTGATCAACGCCTTCGTCGGCGCAATGGTCGGGCTGGAGCGTGCGGTCGTGCCGCTGATCGGCGAGCAGGACTTCGGCATCACCTCCCGGGCGGCCATCCTCTCCTTCATCGGCACGTTCGGCCTGGTGAAGGCAACGGCCAACCTCTTCGCCGGTCGCCTATCCGACCGGGTCGGACGCAAGCGGGTGTTGATCGCCGGCTGGCTGGCCGGCGTACCTGTCCCCTTCATGGTGATGTGGGCTCCCGCGTGGTCGTGGATCGTGGCGGCCAACGTACTGCTCGGCATCAACCAGGGCCTCGCCTGGTCGACCACGGTCATCATGAAGATCGATCTGGTCGGCCCGAAGCGCCGGGGACTCGCCATGGGCCTGAACGAGTTCGCCGGCTACGTCGCCGTCGGAGTGGCGGCGCTCGCCAGCGGAATGATCGCCAGCAGATTCGGGCTGCGGCCGGAACCGTTCTACCTGGGAATCGCCTTCGTCGCCCTGGGGCTCGGACTCTCGCTGCTCTTCGTAAAGGACACGCTGGAGCACGTCCGGGTGGAGGCGGATGAACGCGGGGCGGGACAGCTCTCGGGCCGCAAGGTGTTCGCGCGCACGACCTGGAGGAACCCGAGCCTCTCGAGCTGCAGCCAGGCGGGCCTGGTCAACAACCTGAATGACGGCCTCGCGTGGGGGCTTTTCCCCCTCTACTTCGCGAGCGCCGGCCTCTCGCTGGACCAGATCGCCGTGCTCGCGGCCATCTACCCGTTGTCGTGGGGCGTGCTGCAGCTCGGTACGGGCGCGCTCAGCGACCTGACCGGCCGAAAGCCGCTGATCGTGGCAGGCATGCTGATCCAGGGGATGGCCCTCTTCGCGGTGGCGCGCCAATCGACCTTCGGCGGCTGGATCGCGGCCTCGGTGCTCCTCGGACTGGGAACGGCCCTCGTCTACCCCACACTCCTCGCGGCCGTCGGCGACGCGTCCCACCCGTCGTGGCGTGGGTCGGCGATCGGCGTATATCGTCTGTGGCGCGACCTCGGCTATGCGGTAGGGGCGCTGGGTGTTGGCATCATCGCCGACGCACTGGGCTCCAGCGCCGCGATCTCGGCGACCGCGGCCCTGACCGCAGCTTCCGGCGTCTTCGTCGCGTTGCGCATGCCAAGCGTTTCGTCTCCGACGGGAGGCTCCCGTGCTTGACGAGCTGCTCGAAGCCTGGCGGACAAACGATCGGATCAACCTGTTCCTGATCGATCGGATCAGCGACGAGGGCATGGGATGTACGCTCTCCAAGCACGGCGGGCGCAACGTGGCCGGCCAATTCGCCCACGTGCACAACGTACGCGTCTGGCACCTCCAGAACCGGGCCAAGGACCTCTCGGAAGGCCTGGAGATTTTCCCCGCGAAGGTCTCGCCGGGTAAGAAAGAGCTCGCAGAGGCCTTCTCGGCTTCCGGCGGCGCCATCGAGTCCTTTTTGGCGGCCGTGCTGGCGGGCGAACCGAAGCGGCGCGGCTTCAAGAAGGGGGTGTTTACGACGCTCGGCTACCTAATCGCGCACGAGAGCCACCACCGTGGTAACATCCTCCTCACCCTGAAGCAGAGCGGTCATGGTCTCGACCAGAAGGACCGGTACGCGATCTGGAACTGGGACAAGATATGAGCCAAACCGCCCTCATCACCGGCGCTTCCGCCGGGATCGGCGCCGCGATCGCCCGCGAGCTCGCACGACGCGGAACGGATGTGATCCTGACCGCGAGGCGGACCGAGCGTCTCGAGGAGCTGGCCCGAGAGCTGGAGGCGGCGCATGGGATCACGGCAACCGCCTTGCCGGCCGATCTTTCTCGACCGGACGCCGCTGCTGCGATCGAAGCGGCCCTCGAGGAGCGAGCGCTCGAGGTCGACATTCTGGTCAACAACGCCGGCTACGCCGTTACCGGTACATACCTGAGCCGACCCTGGAGGGCGCACGAGGATCTGCTGCAGGTGATGGTGCGTGCGGTGGCCGAGCTGACCTGGCGGTTGGCCGCCCCGATGCGGGAAAAGGGTCGCGGCCAGATCATCAACATCGCTTCCCTTGCCGGGTTGATGCCCGGAACGTCAGGGCACACGCTGTACGCGGGCGTAAAGGCATGGCTGATCGCCTTCTCCGAGTCCCTGGCGTTCGAGCTTCAGGGCGACGGCGTCACGGTGACCGCCGTCTGTCCCGGGTTCACGTACAGCGAGTTTCACGACGTCACGGGAAACCGCGAGCAGGTGTCGCAGCTACCCGACTACATGTGGATGTCGGCGGAGGACGTGGCGGTGCAGGCGCTCGATGCGGCCGAACGGGGCGAAAAGCTGCTCATCAACGGACGGGTCAACCGCTTCATCGCACGGCTGGCGCGCTACCTGCCCCGATCCGTCGTCTACCGGATGATGCTTCGTCGCGCCTCCCAGTTCCGTGATACCGACTGAGATCGGGCAACAGTGACGCGATCGAAACGGAGAACCGTGACACCAGCCGGGACGGACTTCCGTAAGATCTCCTGGGACGCTTTCCGAAGAACCGACTGAGCGAGGCGAACCTTGGCGAGAAACCAGCTGCCGGATCTGTACACGGACAGGGACCTGGCCCGCGCCCGGAGGCGGGGCAAATACGTCGGTTGGCTGCAAGGAGGCGTCGCGGTCCTGGCGGTCGGAATCGGGTACACGCTGATCGGCTGGATACCGACCCTCCTCGTCCTCGGGCTGGTCGGCTTCGTGATCTACAAGCTCGTACGGAGACCCAAGAGCGAAGACGTCTAGGGCAAGCCCTCCAGAAGCCAGAGGTCGCCCTCAGCGTGCTGCGCTAGTCGGAACCCGACCGCGTTTGGCGTACCAGGTCGTCGAACCTGGGATCGGAGCGAAGCGCGTCGGCCGTCGGATCCGCCTCGAGAACACCCATCGTCCCCGGCTCTTCCTCTAAACCCGACTCAGGAGCTCGAAAGCTCTGTCAAGCCGGGCCGGCCGCGGGAACTTCGCCCCGCGCCAGCGGATACGCTAAGCGCATGTGTTCGATCGTAGCGATCCTGGATATCCGCTCCGAACCCGAGGAGCTGCGCAGGCGGGCTCTCCGGCTCTCCGCACGCATGCGTCACCGCGGACCCGATTGGAGCGGCGTGTTCTCGGACGACCGCGCCGTGTTGGCCCACGAGCGACTCGCGATCGTCGATCCCGCCAGCGGCAGTCAGCCGCTGCAGGATGCTGCCGGCGAGTTGGTGCTCGCGGTGAACGGCGAGATCTACAACCACCAGGAGCTTCGGGAGGAGCTCACGGAGTACCCATTTCAGACCGGCTCGGACTGCGAGGTCATCCTGCCGCTCTATCAGCAGCGCGGTTCGGCTTTTCTCGAGAAGCTGAGCGGCATCTTCGCTTTCGTGCTCTACGATCGACGAACCGCCGACTGGCTGATCGCGCGTGACCCGATCGGGGTCATGCCGCTGTATCTCGGCTCGGACGACGAAGGCCGCCGGTATGTCGCCTCCGAGCTGAAGGCGCTGGTCGACGTCTGCCCTGACGTCCGTGCTTTTCCTCCCGGCCATTTCATGACCCCGGATCAAGCCGAGCCGGTGCCTTACTACGACCCCCCTTGGCGCTCCTACAACGCCGTCGAGGGCGTGCGCCTGGACCGGGAGCGACTTCGGGGCTCGTTCGAAGCCGCGGTGCATCGGCAGCTGATGTCGGATGTTCCCTACGGCGTGCTCCTCTCCGGCGGGCTCGACTCCTCTCTAGTCGCGGCGGTGACGGCCAAATACGCGGCCCACCGGATCGAGGACCACGACCGCTCCGCCGCCTGGTGGCCTCGGGTGCACTCGTTCTCGATCGGACTGGAAGGCTCCCCCGACCTGAAGGCGGCCCGCACGGTGGCCGAGGCGATCGATTCCGTGCATCACGAGCTGACCTTCACGATCCAGGAGGGTCTGGACGCTCTGTACGATGTCATCTACCACATCGAGACGTACGACGTGACGACCGTCCGCGCGTCCACGCCGATGTACCTGATGGCCCGCCGGATCAAGGCGACCGGGATCAAGATGGTGCTGTCGGGCGAGGGAGCCGACGAGGTGTTCGGCGGCTATCTGTACTTCCACAAGGCGCCTAACGCGAGCGAGTTTCATGAGGAGACGGTTCGGAAGCTGGACGCCCTCCACATGTACGACTGCCTCAGAGCGAACAAGTCGATGGCCGCCTGGGGAGTGGAGGCCAGAGTGCCGTTCCTGGACCGGGAGTTCTTGGACGTGGCGATGGCGTTCGACCCGGCCGAGAAGATGGTCGGTGAGGGGAAGATGGAGAAACACTCGCTCCGAGAGGCGTTCGAGGGTTTCCTGCCGGCCGAGATTCTCTGGCGACAGAAGGAGCAGTTCTCCGACGGAGTAGGCTACGGATGGATCGACTCGCTCAAGGCGTCTGCCGATAAGGAGGTGACGGACGAGGAGCTGGCGAACGCTGCCGACAGCTATCCGATCAGCACGCCGGAGACGAAAGAAGCCTACCTATATCGCGAAATCTTTGCGCAGCATTTTCCCGGAGACGCGGCAGCCCGCTCCGTTCCGGGCGGACCCAGCATCGCGTGCAGTACCCCGACCGCTTTTCTCTGGGACGCCTCCTTCCAGGCGATGAACGACCCTTCCGGCCGGGCCGTCAGAACCGTCCACCGCGAGGCGTACGAGGACTAAAGCCTTTGCTGGCATGGAACTCGCCGCTCACCGCGGGGTCGACAACGCTCGATTCCCCGCTTTGTGGCTGTCTTGCAGGCTAGGCTGCTGGTCAACACGGAGGAAGGGATGCCAGGCACGCACCCGGCGCCTAACATTGCATCGTGGCAAGTTGCGATTCTGATCGCGGCAATCTCGATCCTTGCGCCAACACGCCTAGTCTCATCTCTCGAAGCACAGCCCGCTCCGATTCCTCTCGCGCCTGCCGAATGCTCGGTGCCCGATTCCGTCCATCAGAAGCTGGCGAGCATCGCACGGCGGGTGCACGGAAATCTGGGAATCGCCGCGATCCACCTCGAGTCGGGAGCGCGAGTCTCGCTGAACGGCGACCGTGGCTTCCCGATGGCGAGTGTCTCCAAGGTTCCGATGGCGCTGGAGTTCCTGCGGCGGGTGGACGCCGGCGAGATCGACCCGTCCGAGACGATCGTCGTACGGCGGACCGACTACCGTCCCGGGAATAGCCCGATCGCGCGGTGGTCCGGTGGCCGCGCCGTCAAACTGACGGTCGACAGCCTTTTCTCACTCATGCTGGGCGTCTCGGACAACTCGGCGACCGATGTGATCCTGAACATGTCGGGTGGACCCGAAGAGGCGACCCGCCGCGTCCGCGAGCTTGGCATCGAAGGCGTCACGGTGGACCGCTCCGAGGCTCGCACGTTCGCAGATCTGGTCGGAATCCCCGAATCGGTTCCGGAGAGCGAGCTCTATCGTGTCAACTACTTCCGTATGAGGGACGCGCTACCCACCCAGCATCGGGAGGAAGCGCGCGAACGATACGGGCACGACCCGAAGGACACGGCCACGCCGGAGGGCATGGCAGAGCTTCTTGCCCTGATCCACGAGGGAATGGGGCTAAGCGAGGCGTCCCACGAGCGGCTTCTCGACACTCGGGGCGGCGGCGCCTGAAGGGGTTGCTTCCGCCCGACGTCGACGTCGCGCATAAGACCGGAACCATGGCGGCGGCCATCAACGACGTGGGCATCATCGAGCTGCCCGACGGGGCCGGCCACCTGGTGCTGGCCGCGTTCGTCAACACGCTTCACTCCACGAAGTGGCGGCGCGAGCGAACCATCGCCCAGGCAGCGCGGATGCTGTACGACTACTTCAGTGCGGAATACGGCTTTCGGAACCTGAGCCCGCTCGCCGTTGCGACCTGCCGCGCCGAGACTCTCGGGCTGGCGGCACCGCACGCCGGCTTGGATGTGACCG
>JBDHGL010000062.1:0-15180 GCA_039589875.1 Gemmatimonadota bacterium | reverse complement strand
GTGTGGTAGGATCCGATTTCCCGGCCCTGGCGGTACAGGTCGCCGCGAAGCTCGCCGGAGATGTCCACGATTCGCAGGCCGGCCTGGTAGTAGGCGACGTACAGGATGTCGTCCTCGACCCAGACGTTGTGGGCGCCCGCCTCGGGTACCTCGTACTTGGCGACCTCGAAGGGGTTCTCGATGTCGGAGACGTCGATCACGTGGATGTAGCCGCGAGGCCCGTTGATGCAGGCGCTGCAACCGAAGATCTCGTCTCCGACGAAGACGTAGTCGCCGTAACGAAAGGCGGTGTGCGTGTTTCCGTATTCCTCTCCGTGGTCCACCCGGTACTTGTACTGCGAGACGAACTGCGGCTCCGTGGGAGTCCCTCCCTTGATGCCGGCGCCGATGTCGAGAATGACCAGTCCGTCATCCCAATACGACAGATAGGCCAATCCGTCTTGGGCCCAGACGTCGTGCAGCGTCTTGTCGTCCTCGCCCGGCCTGACGTCCCAAATGCCGACATGCGCCGGGCTCGCCGGGTCCGAGAGGTCGATGATGTGCAAGGCGTTCGTGCCGTCGTTGACGGCGTAGACGATGTCGCCGTTGATCCAGACGTTGTGGACGCCCGCCGTGAGATTTTCGGTCAGCTCGGAGAGGACCGTGGGATGAGCCGGATCGCTGAGGTCGAGCACTACGATGCCGTTGCCGCGGGCGCTGTTCTGCTCGCGGGTCACGATCGCCCAGGTGGCGTCATCGTTCACCTTGACGTCGTTCACTCGGCGGGCGTCGATAGCGACGGAGTCTGACAACACCAAATCCGCCGGATCCGTCACGTCCCAGACATACATCCGTTCGCCGCCACCGGTCGGCATCGTTCCGAGGTAGGCGTAATCACGGCCGTTCACGCCGGTGAACACCCAGAGGTCGCTGCTCTCGGACTGCGGATTGCCACCTCGTCCGGTGAGCTCGACCGGAGTCGGCTTTGGGCGTGGCGTTGCCTCGACGACCGCGGACGCCGTGGCGGTGCCCGCCGAAACGAAGACCCGGTAGGAGCCGGCGGCCTCCGCGACGAACGCACCATCATCGTATAGCGACCCTCCGGGGCTTTCGGCGGCAGGAATCGCCTGCACGCCGTAGCTGAGCGCGGCGTCCTCAACGGCTTGCCCGTTCGCGTCCCGGGCCGTGATCTCGAACCGAACGACGTCGCCGGTTCGGGCGGTGGCTGAGCCCGGGCTGATGCTCACGTCGGTCACCGGGTTGACGATCACGTCGAACTCGACCGCCGAAGAGACGCCTCCGACACCGGCCGTCAGCTTCGCCGGGCCCGGCCTGAGCAGCGTGACGACGCCCGACGAGGTGATAGCCACCACATCCGGCGTTTCGGAGCGCCAGAGAGGCGTCGCCGTCGCGTGAACCGTTTCCTTGGTTGTGATCACCCGCGCAGCGAGCGAAAACGTCGTGCCCGCATAGGCCGCGTATCGGGGCTCCTCGATCTCAATGCTCGCCACCGGCCAGTCCTCGATCGTGACCTCGATCTGATCGACGAGCTCGGGAACCGGGTTGCCCTCGTCATCGGCAACGAGCACACCGATTTGGAGAGACGATCTTCCAGGCTTGAGTCCCCAGATCCGGAAGGCGCCTTCTCCCCGAGTGCGATCCGGTCCGGCACCCGCGATCGACGGAGAAAACTGAAACCCCCAGCGGAATCCTTGCACGCGTGCGCCATCTTCGTCCAGGAAATCGAAGCGGACCGCGAGGGTGTCCCCCATCCCGATCCGAATCGGGGCTGCGGGCACGACCTCCACCGTCTCTATCCGCGCTCCGGCATCGAGCTCGGAGGACGAGCCTTGGGCGATGGCGGTAGCCGAGTAGGGCAGGGCCGTTCCCGACATCGCGAGCGTAGCGAGCAGGGCGGTGCGCCAGAATAGCAGCTTCATGTCCTTCACACCTCTTGCAGGTCAGGATCGTCACCGTCGGCCCGGGAAGAAGGGCGACGGAACCTAACTACCGCCGCCGACCGGTTGCGTTCCCGGTTTGCCTTTTTCTTTGACGGCTTCCGCAGTAATCTCTCTAGCCCGGATCTGACAGAGACTCAGCGGACGAGATTCGGTAATGACCTAGAAGTAGGAGCGGGAAATGGACGTGTCTACGCTGACCGAGACCGCGAAGGCGATGGTGGCGCCGGGCCGCGGCATCCTGGCCGCCGACGAGAGCACCGGGACGATAGCCAAACGTTTGGCGAGCATCGGTGTCGAGAACACGGAGGACAACCGGCGCAGGTGGCGTCAGCTTCTCTTTGCGACGGAGGGGTTCGGCGAGTTCATCAGCGGTGTGATTCTGTTCGACGAAACGATCCGGCAGTCGGCCGACGATGGCCGCGCCTTCGTCGAGATCATCGAGAGCGAGCAAGTGATCCCAGGGATCAAGGTCGATAAGAGCACGAACCCTCTAGCCAACTCGCCCGACGAGAAGATCACCGACGGGTTGGACGGCCTACGGGACCGACTCAACGAATACAGGGATTTGGGAGCTCGCTTCACGAAGTGGCGGGCGGTGATCACGATCGGCGAGGGGATCCCGACCGGCTACTGCATCGACGCGAACGCCCATGCGCTCGCCCGATACGCCGCCCTGTCGCAGGAGGCAGGCTTGGTACCGATCGTCGAGCCCGAGGTGCTGATGGATGGCGGCCACGACATCGGTCGCTGCTTCGATGTGACCGAGGCCACGCTCAACCGGGTGTTCGAGGAGCTGGACGCACAGGGCGTCCTGCTGGAGGGGATGGTCCTGAAGCCGAACATGGTCCTTTCCGGGAAGGACGCGTCGAATCGGGCCGATCCGCCCGAAGTAGCGCAGGCGACGGTGAAGGCGTTCAAGCGCTCGGTGCCGGCCGCCGTTCCCGGAATCGCCTTTCTGTCGGGCGGCCAGAGCGACCAGGAGGCGACGGAGAACCTGAACGCTATGAACCAGATGGCCGATCGCGGTCCCTGGGAGCTGACGTTCTCCTACGGGCGGGGACTTCAGGCCACCGCGTTGCAGGTTTGGGGCGGCGACGAAGCAAGCCTCGGAGCGGCTCGGGAGGCGTTCTACAAGCGCGCCCAGCTGACGGCCGCCGCGAGGAAGGGTGAATACTCACCGGAGATGGAGTGACCGAGGCTTCGGAAGCAGACGTAACGAACGCAAGGAGTCACGTGATGGATTGGGGAATGCAGAACCGGCTCAACCGGATCTTTAGGCCGGCCACCGGCCGTACTCTGATGCTGGCGATTGACCACGGCTACTTTCTCGGCCCCACATCGGGTCTCGAAGAGCCGTACGAGACGGTCAAGGACCTCCTGCCGCACGCCGATTCGCTGATGCTCACGCGCGGCGTGCTTCGCTCGTGCATTCCGCCGGAGACGGACATCCCGATCGTCCTCCGGATGTCGGGCGGGACGAGCATCCTGAGGGAGCTCTCCGAGGAAGGCTTGACCGTGGCCGTGGAGGATGCGATCCGGCTCAACGCGTCGGCGATCACGCTGTCGATCTTCGTGGGCGAGGACGGCGAGCGGGAGACGCTGCTGAACCTGGCCGAGCTGATCGATGCGGGGCACGAGTGCGGGATCCCCGTGCTGGCGGTCACGGCGGTGGGCAAGAACATGAACCGGGACGCGCGCTACCTGGGCCTCGCCTGCCGGATCGCCGCCGAGCTCGGCGCCCACATGGTAAAAACGTATTATTGCGAGGGCTTCGAGGAGATCGTGCGGAACACTCCAGTGCCGATCGTGATCGCCGGAGGGAAGAAGCAGCCGGAACGAGACGCGCTCCAGATGGCCTACGACGCGATCCAGTGCGGAGCTTCGGGAACCGACATGGGGCGCAACATCTTCCAGTCCGACTCGCCGGTCGGGATGATCAAGGCCGTGCGCTCGATCGTCCAGCACAACGCCGGCGTCGACGAGGCGTTCGAGATCTACCAGGAGGAGAAGGCGGGGTCACCGGCGCTGGAGCCGCAGCCGGCCTGAGCGCTTCCGGCTCGATCGCCTGCGGCGGGAGCAGCGGGGTGCAGGCTGGCCGACAGCCAAGCTCGCCATGCGCGTAGCCGTCTACTATAACAACCGGGACGTCCGCCTCGAGGAGAGGCCCCGGCCCACGATCGGGCCCGGGGAGCTCCTCGTTCGCATCGAGGCCAGCGGGATCTGCGGCTCCGACATTATGGAGTGGTACCGGGTGCCGAAAGCTCCTATCGTGCTTGGGCACGAGGTGGCCGGCGTCGTGGAAGAGGTAGGGGAGGGCCTCTCCCGTTTCGAAGTCGGCGACCGGGTCGTCACCACCCATCATGTCCCGTGCAACGACTGCCGCTACTGCCGCACCGATCGTCACAGCGTTTGCGAGACGCTCCGCACGACGCACTTCGATCCCGGCGGGTTTTCCGAGCTCGTCCGGCTTCCGGCGATCAACGTCGAGCGCGGCACCTTCCGTCTGCCCGATCATGTCAGCTTCGAGGAGGCCTCCTTCGTCGAGCCGCTCGCCTGCATCGTCCGGGCTCAGAGGATCGCGGGTCTGAAGCAGGGTCAGAGCGTGGCGGTCCTGGGCAGCGGGATCTCCGGCGTCCTGCACATCCAGCTGGCCAAGGCGCTCGGTGCGGGACCGATTATCGCTACAGACCTGAGCGAGCAGCGCCTGAAGGCCGCTCGCCGATTCGGTGCGGATCAGGCCGTATCGGCGTCATCGGACGTGCCGGCTGCGATCCGGGAAGCGAATGACGGCTACCTGGCCGACGTGGTAATCGTGTGCACGAGCGCCCTGCCGGCGATCGAGGGGTCGTTCGGCTGCGTCGACCGTGGCGGAACGCTCCTGCTCTACGCTCCGGGAGACCCCGGCGTGACCTACGAGCTCCCGCTCCTTGAGGTGTGGGCGAACGGTACCAACATCGTCCACTCGTACGCCGGCCCGCCGGCTGACATGCAGGCGGCGCTCGACCTCATTGCTGCGGGAAAAGTCGATGTCGAAGCGATGATCACGCACCGGCTCGGCCTGGCCGAGACGCAGCGGGGATTCGACCTGGTGATCCGCGGCGAGGACTCGCTTAAGGTCGTCGTCGAGCCGCAGCGCTAGCCGACGGCAGTATCACCCGAACGCGGTGACTCCCATGCTGGCAGCCATACCTATCGCGGCGCCGGCCGGCGAGCTGTCTTTCCTGCGGGAGATGCTCGCCATCTTCGCCGTCGGAACGATCCTCGTCTACGTGTGCCAGCGACTCCGTCTCCCGCCGATCGTCGGCTTCCTCGTCACCGGAGTGCTCATCGGGCCGTACGCCCTTGGCTTAGTACGCGACCTCGACCTGATCTCGGCGGCTGCGGAAGTCGGCGTGATCCTGCTCCTCTTCACGATCGGGGTCGAGTTCAGCGTGGCAAGGCTGACCCGAATTCGGCGCTACATCCTCGTCGGAGGCGGGCTTCAGGTCGGAATCACGATCGGGCTCGTGACCATCCTCCTCACCCTGCTTGGAGTCGGGTGGCGTCTTGGCGTCTACACGGGTTACCTGGTCGCCCTGAGCAGCACGGCGATCGTTCTCAAGCTGCTGTCGGACCGGGCGCGGATCGAAACCCCGGCCGGCCAGATCTCCATCGGCATTCTCATCTTCCAGGATCTATCGATCGTGGCCATGGTCTTGACGATCCCGATGCTGGGAAGCCGCGGCGGCTCGCTCGGGACGGTGGCGCTCGCGCTGCTAGAGGGTCTTTTGATCATAGGGATCGTCATCGAGGCTGGCCGGCGGGTGGTTCCGCCGTTTCTCGATCGAGTCGCTCACCTGCGAAGCCAGGAGCTGTTCCTTCTGATGGTCGTGGTGATCTGCTTCGGGATCGCATGGTTGGCGAGTCTCGCCGGAGTGAGTCTAGCGCTCGGTGCGTTCCTGGCCGGCCTGGCGGTCAGCGGCAGCCGGTTCAGGGAGCATGCCGTAGGGGAGATCCTCCCGCTTCGCACCGTCTTCAACGCCGTCTTTTTCGTTTCGGTCGGTATGCTGCTCGACATCCGGGTGGCAGTGCAAGAGCCCTGGCTGCTGCTCGGGGCCGTGCTCGTCATCTTGCTGCTGAAGAGCCTCGTGACCGCTGCCAGCGTCCTCGCCCTTCGCTATCCCTCCTGGATCGCTCTGTTCGTCGGCCTCGGCCTTGCACAGATCGGCGAGTTCTCGCTGGTGCTGCACGACGCAGGCCGCGATCACGGCCTGTCGCCGGCAGGGCTCGGTGCGTTCGGAGACCAGCTGTTTCTCGCGATCGTCGTGCTGCTCATGATCACCACGCCCTTCCTTCTGCGCCTGGAGGAGCCGATCCGCCACGTACTGGGGCCGCGTGGCACCGCCGCACGTGAGGCTACGGGCGATCCGGCAGACGCTCAGGCCACGCTCGAGGACCACGTGATCATAGGTGGCTACGGTCTCACGGGCCGCTATGTCGAGCGCGTTTGCCGAGCGTTCGGCCACCCCTACCGAATCGTCGAGCTCAACCCGGTGACGGCCGTGGAGGCCGAGGCCCTCGGCGTCCCCCTCATCTATGGAGATCTGGGCAAGCCCGAGGTGCTGGAGAGGGTCGGGATCCGTAGAGCCAGGCTGCTCGTGGTCGCGATCAACGACGCCGAGGCGTCGGTGCGCATCGTACAGCAGGCGAAGCTAGCCAACCCGTCGCTGCCGGTGATCGCGAGAGCCCGTTATCTGATCGACGCCGATCCGCTGGAGCGGCTTGGCGCGGACGTGGTGATCACCGAGGAGGTCGAAACCGCGCTGCTCATCATGCAGCGCGTCGCGCAGCACTGCGGGATTCCCGAGGAGGAGGCGCGGCTGCAGGCCGAGCGGCTGCGTACGCTCGGCACCGATCTGATCGACTAGGTGCCTGCTCCTGTTCCGTCGCTCGCCGTTACGGCCGGCCGTCGTCTCGAGGCTCGGCGTCGGTAGCGGCCTAAGGATTAGGCCGACGCGAGCTTGAGTCCGACGATTCCTGCGACGATCAGCCCGACGAAAAAGAAACGGGCGAAGTTCGCCGGCTCGCTGAAGATGAAGATGCCGAGGATGAAGGTGCCCACCGCGCCGATTCCGGTCCACACGGCGTAAGCGGTGCCCATCGGAATCGTCTTCTGCGCGATGAGTAGGAAGGCGCCGCTCAGCGCCATAAACACGGCGGCGAAACCGATCCAACCCCAGCGCAGGCCCGCGTCGTTGATCCCCAGCTTCAGGCCGACCGGCCAACCCCACTCGAAGACTCCGGCGACGACGAGATAGATCCAGGCCACGTCTTTCCTCCCTCCATTGGCGCCCAACGTGAGAAGGGATCGAAGATCCTCTGAGGGCGACACAAACAGCAAGCCCCTGGGCTTGCCCGGATTTCAGGCTCGCGCGGTTAGCTCGAGAGCTGCTCGGAGCGGCGCCCCGAACGCTGGAGCCTACAGGTATCCCTCGAGGAGGCGACGGACTCTCCGGCGGTCCGCGACGCTGCGGGAGAGCACGAAGATCGTGTCGTCGCCAGCCAGGGTGGCCACGATCTCCGGAATTCGTGCGCGATCGATCGTGATCGCGACGGCGTTGGCGAGCCCCGGTGGGGTGCGCACGGCCAACAGCGCATCTCCCGAGTCCACCTGCAACACCGATTCCCGGAAAGCGGCCGCCATGTTCTCGCTGGCGGTTTGTCCGTTGCCGTTGGGTACGGCGATCGCCTCGTCTCGTGGCAAGTAGCGGGGCGCGCCGCCTACGGCGGGAAGCTTCACGACGCCGAGCCGCCGGATATCCCGCGAGACGGTGGCCTGCGTCACCGTGAAGCCGCACTCGAGCAGCTCGCTCACCAGCTCGGCCTGCGTATGGATCGGCTTGTCGGCGAGGATCTGGCGGATCGCCGATTCTCTCTCGCGCCGGCCCGCCGGGCTCACGACAGCTCCTCGTTCCGGAGACCGCCCGCGCGGTATGCCCGGTAGATGGGCGGCGACACGTGAGAACCGAGCGTCTCGCGGACCCCCTCCAGGCTTTCAGCGGCCAGCTCCAGTTGCCGCTCGACCTGCTCCGGCGCCGGCGATCCGAAAGAGACCCTGCCGCCGCCGGCTCGATCGGGCCGAGTCGCGCCGAGGACCTCGGCGTCGATCTCCGGCGGGAGCGTGGCAACGTCCGGGTCGAGCTCCCAGAGCTGACAGCCTCGCTCCTCCGCTTCCCGCACGGCCAAGCCCGCCAGCCGATGAGCCTCGCGAAACGGCAGGCCGCGTTGCGCGAGGATGTCGGCCAGGTCGGTAGCCGTAACGAATCCCGAGTCGAGCGCGGCTCTCATCCGAGCGATGTCGAACCGGATGCCGTTGGCCAGTCGCTCGGCCGCCGAGAGCCCGGCGCCAGCCGTATCGAACGCGTCGAACAGAGGTTCCTTGTCCTCCTGAAGGTCGCTGTTATACGAGAACGGGAGCCCTTTCAGCACGGCGAGCAGTCCGGTAAGGTCGCCGATCAGCCTGCCGCCCTTGCCGCGAAGCAGCTCGGCGGCCTCCGGGTTCTTCTTTTGGGGCATGAGGCTGCTGCCCTGCGCGAGCGAGTCCGCGAGCTCGGCGAAGCCGAACTCGGACGAAGTCCAGAGAACGATCTCCTCCGCCCACCGTCCCAGATGCAGGACGAGCAGTGCGCATGCGAAGACCGCCTCGACCACGAAATCGCGGTCCGCCACTGCGAACAGGCTGTTGGCGTAGACGCGTCGGAGGCCCAGAAGCTCGGCCGTCCGATGTGGATCGATCGGATGTCGTGTGCCTGCGAGCGCCGCGGCGCCGAGTGGAGATACGCTTGCCCGCTCGCGGACCGTCTGCAGGCGTCGTACGTCCGCCTCCAGTGCCCAGAAGTGTGCCAGCAGGTGGTGCGCCAGGCTGACGGGCTGGGCGCGCTGCAGGTGCGTGTATCCCGGCATCCAGGAATCGACGTGCTGTTTGGCCTTGGAGTGCCAACGACCCAGGAGGCTGGCCGCGAGCTCGGTGAGCCCGTCCGTGGCTTCTATGACGTAGAGTCGCATCGCTGCGCTCACCTGGTCGTTCCGGCTCCGTGCCGTGTGCAGGCGTCCGGCTGCCGGGCCGATACGTTCGTGGAGGGTCCGCTCGATCCAGGTGTGGATGTCCTCGTCCGGTCCGGTGACCGTCAGCGAGCCTTCCTCGATCTCGCTCAGCAGTCCGGCGAGGCCGTCGAGGATCGCTTCGGCGTCCTCGCGGCCGACGATCTGTGTTTCCAGCAGCATCCGGGCATGAGCCAGGCTCGCGATCAGGTCGTGCCGGACCAGCCGGGCGTCGAAGGAGAGCGAGCCAGTGAACTCGAGGATTTCGGGATCGAGGCCGGTGGCGAACCGGCCGCCCCAGAGCGCCGTGCCTCCGGTGTCCGAGCTCATAGTCGCAGCGCTCCGGAAGCCCCTGAAGTCAGATCCGTCGTCAACGCACCAGCGCCGGCTTCGTCCGAGCCGGTGGTCGCTCGGGCGATGGAGCGGGTTCCGGCGCGGAAGTCGTCGCGGCCCATGCCGCCGGGCCGGTCAGGGCACGGCTTCGCACCTCCGACGGGAGACCCCAAAGGCGGATGAAGCCCGCCGCGTCCTTCTGATCGTAGACGGCCTCTTCTCCGAACGTCGCCAGGTCCTCCCTGTACAGCGAGAACGGCGAGACACGGGCCACCGGCGCGCAGCTCCCCTTGAACAGCTTGACCGAGACGGTGCCGGTTACCGTTCGGTGCGAGGCGTCGAGAAAGCCTTCCAGCGCCTCTCGGAGGGCGGAGAACCAGAGGCCCTGGTATACCAGCTCGCCGTAGCGACCGGCCAGCTGCTCCTTGTACGTGGCCGTGGCGTGATCCAGAGTCAGGCTCTCGAGGTCCTGCAATGCCGCCCGGAGCACGGTGCCGGCGGGCGTCTCGTACACGCCGCGGCTCTTCATGCCGACCAGGCGGCTTTCCACGAGATCGATCCGCCCCACGCCGTGGTTTCCGGCGAGTTCGTTCAGCGTGGCGATCAGGATGTGGGGGGGCAGTCGCTTTCCGTCGACCGCGGTGGGAAGGCCACGCTCGAACGAGATCTCGACGACAAGAGGCTCGTCCGGAGCCACGGCAGGATCTGTGGTCATGCGGTAGACGTCGTCGGGTGGCACTACGGCAGGATCTTCGAGCACGCCTCCTTCGATCGAGGTATGCCAGAGGTTCTCGTCGATACTGAACGGCTTCTCGGGCGTGATCGAAAGCGATATGCCGAGCGCCTCGGCGTATGCGAACTCGTCTTCGCGCGACCGGAGCTCCCATTCGCGCCACGGGGCGACGATCTGCAGCTCGGGGGCCAGCGTGCGATACGCGACCTCGAACCGGACCTGGTCGTTGCCCTTGCCCGTGCAGCCGTGTGCCACCGCGTCGCAGTTGTGCTTCCGTGCCGTCGCCACCTGTGCCTTGGCGATCAGCGGCCGGGCGAGCGCCGTGCCGAGCAGGTATCGTCCCTCGTAGATGGCACCGGCGCGAAGGGCAGGGTACAGGTACTCCGCCGCAAACTCCGCCTTCAGGTCGACGACCTCGCATTCAACCGCCCCGGTGTGCAACGCTTTTGCGTGGATCTGCTCGAAGTCCTCCTGCTGTCCGACGTCGGCCACGACCGCGACCACTTCGCATCCGTAGTTCGCCCGGAGCCACGGAATCATCACCGACGTGTCCAGCCCACCTGAATAGGCAAGCGCGATCCGCTGAATTGGCTGGGTAAGACTCATGTTTCCGTTATCCTCTTCTCATCTCTTCTGAACATATTCGAACACACCGTACGCACTGGATGCATAAACATACTGTATATGCGCATAATCATGCAATAGCGCCAGGGTTGACAAATCAATAAGCATTGATATGTTGGGGCATGCTGAAGATTCTGCAAGGTTCGGAGGTAGCGAGAGAGGTAGCCTCGGACGCGGTAGTAGGGGCGTTACGGGCACTCGGAGACGAAAAACGGCTGCGAATCGTGGCCCTGCTCTCGGAAGGCCAGCTGTGCGTGTGTGATCTGGCGGTGCGGGTCGACATGAAACAGCCGTTGCTCTCTTTCCACCTCAAGACGCTCCGGGAGGCGGGACTGGTCCTCGCCACTCGCCGTGGCAAGTGGATCTATTACTCTTTGAACGACGAAGCGCTCGGGTATCTGGCGGATGTGCTGAGCCGAACCGGCGAGGCGGCCGCAGAGGCGGCGGCCCGCGATGCGGACGCATGCTGCTAGGAGAAAGAGTGGGGAGGTATCGATGAGTCAGGTGGATATCAAGACGGCTGTGCGAGAGAAGTACGGGAAAGCGGCCTCTCAGGTGATCGAAGGGGAGCAGGCCGGTTGCTGCGGCGGCGCCGCGGCCGGCCCGGACTGCAATCCGGTCACATCAAATCTCTATTCGACCGACGAGGCGGCCGCGCTGCCGGAGGAGGCCGTGCTAGCATCGCTCGGCTGTGGGAACCCGACCGCCCTAGCCGAGCTCCAACCGGGGGAGACCGTGCTGGACCTGGGTTCCGGTGGCGGAATCGATGTGCTTCTTTCTGCGAAGCGCGTTGGCCCGCAAGGCAAGGCGTACGGTCTCGACATGACCGACGAGATGCTCGAGTTGGCGAGGCGCAATCAGGAGACGGCCGGCATCGGGAACGCGGAGTTCCTGAAGGGCGAGATAGAGCAGATCCCGCTCCCCGATGACTCGGTGGACGTGATCATATCCAACTGCGTGATCAACCTCTCCGCAGACAAGGGACGCGTGATCGAAGAAGCCTATCGCGTGCTCCGTCCGGGCGGACGGTTCGCCATATCGGACATTGTCGTCCGGGGACCGGTGCCAGAAGAGATCCGGCGAAGCATCGAACTGTGGGTCGGCTGCGTGGCGGGTGCGCTCGAGGAAGGGGAGTACAGGCGTCTCCTGGAGGAGGCGGGCTTCGATGAGATCGACGTCGAGTCGACGCGAGTCTACCGGACAGCAGACGCCGGGGATTTCCTGGAAGAGGTGGGGCTAGATCCCGCGGTCGTCGCGCCCGTGGTGGATGACAAGTTCATGGCGGCGTTCGTCCGCGCGACCAAGCCGGCGGCGTAGCTTGACCGAAGCTCGGAGCTTCCTGCTCTACGGCTCATACGGCTACACGGGGCGGCTGATCGCCCGCCTGGCCGTGGAGCGTGGCTACCAGCCGCTGCTTGCAGGCCGCGATCAAGCGGCGCTCGAGGCGCAGGCCGACCGGCTCGGCCTTTTACACTCCGCGGTCTCGCTGGACGATGCGACGGGGCTAGAGCGCGCTCTAGCCGACCAGCCGCTGGTGCTTCACTGCGCGGGGCCGTTTTCCCGAACCTTCCGACCCATGGTCGAAGCCTGTCTGAGGACGGGCTCCCATTACCTGGACATCACGGGCGAGGTCGTCGTTTTCGAGGGGGCTGCCGCGCTCGATGACCGGGCGCGTCGGGCGGAGGCGATGATCCTGCCGGGCGTCGGCTTCGACGTCGTGTCAACGGACTGCCTGGCCGTGTACCTCCTCTCCCGGCTTCCCTCCGCCGCGCAGCTCACACTGGCCATCCGGTCCGAGGGTGGGGTCTCTCGGGGCACGGCCCTGACCATGGCGGAGTCGCTCGGCCGTGGAGGGATGATCCGGCGCGGCGGGAAGTTGACCGCGGTACCGGCCGGCTGGAAATCACGGGTTTTCGATTTCGGTAACGGAGACTACTCGGCCGTCACGATCCCCTGGGGCGACGTCTCTACAGCCTATTACAGCACCGGCATCGGCGACATCGAGGTTTATGCCGCCGCGCCGCCGCGGCTCCAGCGCGCCCTGCGGGCGACCCATCGCCTGGGCGGGCTGCTGGGAAGCCGACCCGTGCAGGCCGTGCTGGAGCGGGCGATCCGAAGCCGTGTGGCTGGTCCGAGCTCCGGTGAACGCGCCAGGGGCGAGACGCGGGTGTTCGGAGAGGTCACCGATGAGGCCGGAGGCCGGGCTGCAGCCTTGCAGACCGGGCCGGAGGGCTATTCGTTCACCGCATTGACGGCCTTGGAGGTCGTCGCTCGCGTGCTGGCAGACGATGCGCCGCCCGGCTTCCAGACACCGGGCCGAGCGTATGGTCACGAGCTCGTGCTCGGAATCCCCGGCGTGGAGCGAACCGACGTTGATTGAGAGGCAGGATCTTCGCCGCGGGCCCTCCCATCGCGGTTGGCTCTTCGGGATCGCCTGGATGGTCGGAGCCTGCGCCCCGGCGGATTCCGCGAACGAAGCGCCTGGCCTTCGCTCCGAAGGGGACCTCGATGAGAGCCGGCCGAACATCGTGTTCATTATGGCCGACGACCTCGGCTTCGCCGACCTGAGCTCGTACGGCCGGACCGATTACGAGACGCCCGAGCTGGACGCGCTCGCTGCTCAGGGCACCCGCTTCACCGATGCCTACGCCATCGCTCCCGTCTGCACGCCGACCCGTGTGGGCCTGATGACAGGCCGCTATCCCGCGGAGAACCGAACGGGACTCCACGAGCCGCTAACTGGCCGGTGGTACGACTATGAGAACGGCCTTGAAGCGGAGCCGGCCACCTTGTCCAAGCTCCTGAAGCAAGCCGGCTACGACACCGGCCTGTTCGGAAAGTGGCATCTCGGCTGGCGACCGGAGCATCAGCCGGCCGCCCACGGGTTCGACGTCGCCTTCGGGCCTCATAGCGGCGCGATCGACTACATCTCTCACGAGGCAGAGAACGTCGCGCTGGGTCACGACCTCTATCTCAACGGCGAGGAGGCTTGGCGGGAAGGGTACATCACGGATCACTTCACCGACGAGGCGCTCTCCTTCGTCGCACGCGCCGATGAGCCGTTCTTCCTCAGCATGCAGTACACCGCGCCCCACTGGCCCTGGCAGGCGGAGGATGCCGAGCCGACTTCGCACGCGGTGGAGTGGGAGTCGCACGGCGGTTCACCGGAGATTTATGCCGATATGGTTGCCGCCCTGGATGAAGACGTCGGAAGGATCGTCGACCTTCTTCAGGAGCTCGGCTATGCCGAGCGCACCCTGGTGATTTTTACCTCCGACAACGGCGGCGAGGTGTGGTCCGACATGGGGCCGTTTCGGGGCAGGAAGATGGAGCTTTGGGAGGGTGGAATCCGAGTGCCCGCGTTCGCTCGATGGCCGGGAGTCATTCCGGCTGGCGGAACGACAGGCCAGGTTTCCACCACGCTCGATTGGACAACCACGATGTTGGCGGCCGCGGGCCTTCCGATACCAGATGGAATCGAGGGGATCGATCTCCTTCCGAACCTCCGAGGAGAAGTGCCGCTCCGGGAACGCACGATCTTCTGGCGCGTTCACCAGCGACGCCGCCACCGGGCCGTTCGCTCCGGCGATTGGAAGTACCTGCGAATCGAGCCGCTCGGTGAGCGCGACCGCGGCGTCGCCGGGGAGTACTTGTTCGACCTGGCGTCTGACCCGGGCGAGCAGAGCGACCTCGCGGGTGAGAGGCCGGAGGTTCTGGACGAGATGCGCCGCCTCTATGCCGAGTGGGAGGCCCATACGCTGGACCCGATCCCGCTGCCACCTCCGGAGCCTTCCACGGGGTAGGGACCCATCCCGGCCGCACTTTACACTACAAAGTACTTGGAGTAACTTTTGGACTCACCCTATGCACGCAGGGGGAGAGGGTCCAGATGGACGTGAATGACAAACAGAAGATGCTGATCGTCAGGGGCAGCGTGACCTACCTCGTCCTAATTGTGGCGATCGTCTCGGTAGCCCGGTTGGGCCTCGTCCCGGGCGCAAGCGAGGTGGGAGAAGCCGGTGGGCTCTTCTCGCACCCGTACCGTCTCATCATGATTCTGAGCGGGTTGCTCCTCGCTGCCGGCCTCGGGACGATTTCGGGCGTGGCCGCCGTGGCGACGCGCAGGAGTTGGGTAGGCCTCGGTCTGCTCGCTCTCGGGGGAACCACGGCACTGCTCTTATCCCAGATTGCGCCGGCCATCCTCTATCCCGGTGATCGCTACCCGGTGGCGTTCGCTTGGACCGTCGGGGGTGTGCCGGTAGCGGTCGTGACCTGGCTTGCCGCGACGACGGGTGGCTGGGCGGCCGAGAGAGCGTCCTCCCGCAAACCGGCGTAGCGTGAAGGAAGGCTAGGGTGGGCCGAGCGCGGCTGCCTCCTCGTCAGGGGCGCCGATGCGACGGACGGGGACGCCGACGTACGTGGAGTTCGCTTCCAGCTTCCGGTGTTTCGGCACCACGCTGAGCGCCCCGA
>JBDHGL010000061.1:0-15472 GCA_039589875.1 Gemmatimonadota bacterium | reverse complement strand
GTTCGCGGAGAAGGACGCTCGCGAGATGGGCCGGACGACGCAGGGCGTAAAGGGCATCGTCCTGAGAGGAGACGATGAGGTGGTCGGGATGGTCGTCGTGCGGCGTGATGCGACCCTGCTGACGATCTCTGATGGTGGTATGGGCAAGCGCACCCGGATCGACGAGTACCGAACGCAGCGTCGAGGCGGCGTGGGTCTGATCAACCTGCGTCGTGGGCGTCAAGGAAGTAACGGACTCCGACGAGCTCATACTGGTTACGCGAAACGGTGTCGTGAACCGGCAACCGGCCCGTGAGATCCGAACGATCGGGCGGGCCACGCAGGGAGTGCGTCTCGTCAACCTCGACAAGGGCGATGCGGTCGTGGACGTGGCACGCGTGCTCGTGGAGGCCGGCGATGCGCCCGGCTTGGAAGCCGTAGCCGCCGACACTTCCGAGGCCATCCAGCCGGCTGGCTGACGGTTGGGCGAGCTCGAGGGCCGGCCCACAGGCCAGACGGCGACCGAGCTCGTCACACTCTCGGAGATTCGGGAAGCCGGCGCCCGGCTCCATGGCGTGGCGCTTCGCACGCCTCTCCTTCCGGCCGAGCATGACGGTGAACGCGTTTGGCTGAAGTGCGAGAGCCTGCAGCCGACGGGCGCTTTCAAGATTCGTGGAGCCTACAACTTCATCGCGCGGCTCGACCCCGCCGATAGAGCTCGCGGCGTCATTACGTATTCTTCGGGGAATCACGCGCAGGCCGTCGCCTACGCGGCGCGGGCCTTCGGCGTAGCAGCCACCGTTATCATGCCCGTGGATGCCCCCTCCTTGAAGGTGGATTCCACGCGTCGCTTCGGTGCCGCCGTCGAGCTATGCGGCACTTTGAGCAGTGAGCGCGAGGCGCGCGCTCTCGAGCTGGCTGCTGTTTCGGGATCCCCTATCGTTCCACCCTTCGATCATCCGGACATCATCGCGGGGCAGGGGACGACGGGAGTCGAGATCGCCGAGCAACTCGAAGCCTTCGCCGGTCCCGAGGCAGTTCCGAGGGTCGTCGTGCCGATCGGGGGTGGCGGTCTGCTCTCCGGCACCTCGGTCGCGCTCCGCGATTTGCTTCCCGATGCCAAAGTCGTGGGCGTGGAGCCGGAGGGAGCTGCTTCGATGCTGCGCTCGCTCGAGGCGGGGGGGCCGGTGGTCTTGGAGAGCGTCGACACGATCGCGGATGGGCTGCGGCCCGTCAGTCCCGGAACGCTCACCTACCGGCACTGCAAGGCGCTCGTCAATAGCGTGATCACGGTGAGCGACGCGGAGATTCGGCGTGCCGTGCGCTGGTGTTTCGATCAGAGACTCGTTGTAGAACCGTCCGGCGCCGCTGGGGTGGCGGCCCTTCTTGGAGGCCGTCTCGGCGTCGACAGCGAGAGGGAGACCGTAATCGTCATCTCTGGGGGCAACATCGGCCCGTCACGCCTGCAGTCACTTCTCGCCGCCGCGGACGCTGAAACGCCTCCCGTCTCGGGTGGATAAGGCCCTGTGACACAGAATCTTACGCTGACCGGGATCCCTGGCATCCAGGTAGGTCATGCCCATGATCCCGCCGGCATGACGGGCTGCACGGTCGCGCTCGGTCCGTTTGTCGCGGCCGTCGAGATGCGCGGCCTCGCCACCGGGTCGCGGGAGCTCGACGCGCTCTCGCCGCTCCATATCGTGCCCCAGTGCGATGCGATACTGCTGACGGGTGGCTCCGCTTTCGGGCTGGCGGCAGCGGATGGTGTCGTGCGCTGGCTCGAGGAGCGTGGGCGTGGCTTCCACACACGCGCGGCGATCGTTCCGATCGTGCCGGCCGCGGTCATCTACGACCTCGGGATGGGCGACGCGTCGGCTCGTCCCGATTCGGCGCTCGGACACGAGGCGGCCCGAGCCGCCTCGGCCGAGCCGGTAGAGGAAGGGCCCGTCGGCGTGGGGGCCGGGGCGAGCGTCGGAAAACTCCGGCCCGAAGGCCTCGAGCCGGCCGGCGTCGGGACGTGGCTCAACGACGAGGGCCAGCAGGCGGTGGCCGCTCTGGCCGTAGTCAACGCGTTCGGAGACGTTTTGGATGAGAGGGGCGAGATCATCGCCGGATCCCGTGCTTCGGATGGCAGCTACTTGCACACCTCGCGCGCCATCCGGGACGGACTGGTTCCCGACTGGGCGGTCGGACCGGGAGAGAACACGACGCTCGCGATCGTGGCCACGGACGCTCCCCTGCGAAAGACGGATCTCCAGGTGATGGCTCGCCATGCGATGAATGCCGTCGTCCGACGTATTTCGCCCGCGAACACGTCCTTCGACGGAGACATCGTCTTCGCCGTCTCCACCGGCGAGCGGGAAAGCGCCGGCTCCGACATCTCGCCGATCGACCTTCTCGCATTGGGGCTTCGCGCTCAGCAAGCGCTGGAGGTGGCGCTTGAACGGGCGGTTCGCCGATGAGAGGGCAGGCCGGCCTACTTCTGTTCGATGTGGATGGGACGTTGCTCGACCCGCACAGCGCTGGCCGTACGGCCCTGCGCGCTGCGATGCTCGAGGTGTTCGGCTTGACGGGCCCGATCGACGGCCACGACTTCCGCGGAAAGACGGACCCGGCGATCGTGCGCGCGCTGCTTCGAGAGTCGGGCTGGCGCGATGCCGAGATCGACCGAAGGCTCGAAGATCTATGGGAGCCCTACCTGGCCATGCTGCAGACGGCGGTCGAATCTCCGGCCACCCGCCCGTCGCTCTGCCCGGGAATCCCGGAGCTGCTGGACCGGTTGGTCGATGAGGGGCGGTACGAGTTGGGCCTGGTTACCGGCAACGTCATCCAGGGGGCGGAGAAAAAGCTTCATGCGGCCGGGCTTGCAGGCAGGTTCGAGACCGGCGCATACGGCTCGGATTCCGAGCTCCGGCACGAGCTTCCGCCGCTGGCGGTGAAGCGGGCTTCCCTACACGCCGGCGTGCGTTTCCGCCTAGAGGAGACGACCGTGGTCGGAGACACCCCGGAAGACATCAACTGCGCGCGTGTGGCCGGCACCCACGTGCTGGCGGTGGCCACCGGCGGCTACGGGATCGACGAGCTGAGCACCCACGAGCCGGATGGGCTGTTGGCCGACCTGTCAGACGCCGACGCGGTGCTCGCGGTGCTCGAGGAGATCTTGGCCGGAGTGCGAGGGAGTTCCCGGTGACGCGAGAGTTCGAGCTGAAGGCGGTGTTGTCGGCGGAGGACGTCGGGTTCGCCGACCGGTTGTCCGAGATCGGCTGGCAGCTGCGCTTCCAGGGCGAGATGTCGGATCGCCGCTACGACTCTCCCGATCGCGCTCTGGAGCGCCGGGACGAGGTGCTGCGGGTGCGTCAGATGAGATCGGATGCGGGCGAGGACCGTACGTGGATCGGGTGGAAAGGCCCCGCCGCCGAGGAGGTCGGTTACAAGGTGCGCGACGAAGTCGAGACGACCGTCGCCGACCGGGCAGTGGCCGTAGAGATCCTCCGGCGTCTCGGATTCAGCGAACAAACGTTGGCCATCGACCGGCGGATCGAGCTGTACGGTAAGGGCGGGGTGCATCTCCGGATCGAGGAGTATCCCGCCATGGACACGCTCGTCGAAATCGAGGGCGAGCCGGAGGAGGTGGAGTCTCGCCTCGGAGAGATCGGGCTGCCCCGGGACAGGTGGAAGCCCTGGTCGCTCCCGCAGTTCATCCGGCGCTACGAACAACGGACGGGCCTAGAGGCCCGGTTGGCCCGAGAGATTGAAGATGGGTGATACGCCGGTCTTCGCCGTCGATGCGTTTCTCTCGGGGGATCGCCTGCGCCGAGGCGTCGACCTCGTGGTCGACGACGCTCGCGTGACGTTCGACGGCGTGGAGCTCGCTCTAGCGGATGTGTTCTGCATGTCGAGGCGGTCCGGGCTCCTTCTCGTCTTTTCGCGCAGCCACTCCGTGGCCTTCAGCGCCTCGACCGAGCGGCTGGATGAGCTGGAAGAGGAGCTGTCTCGTCTGATTAGCGGCGACTCCCTGCGGAAGGCTCTCGTGGATCCGCTGGGTGAGGAAGTCGTGTGCTTGGCCGGCGCGGCTGTCTCGGGAGCGGTCGACGGCAGCGCCGTGCGCGGTCTCTTCGCGTCGGTCTTCACCGAGGACGCTCTGCATCTGTTCGAACAAGAGACCCACCTTCGGGTTCCGTGGCCTATGGGAGCCCGGGAGGTAACCGATCCGGCGCGTCCTTCGCAGCCCGTGCTCGTCCTGCAAGACGAAAACAGCTCGCTTCGCGTGCTCTACCTGTTTCCAGAGGAGATCCGTGCCATCTGCGGTGCCGCCGAAAGAGCGCCAGTGCCGCCTTCGGACGGGGCGGACGAGAGCCAGGAAGCGATCGAGATGTTCGCTCGCCGTGAGGTGGCGGGCCCTACTCCCGCGCGGCTGCCCGAGTTTGCGACCTCGAAGGGTACGATCCGAACGCACGCGGAAAAGGTGGCTGGAGAGGTGCCGACGGATCTTCGTTTGCGTGCATTGCTGGAGACGGAGTTTTTTGCGGACCACTTCACGGAGCTCGGCGAAACGGCGCTTGGCCCTCTGTTGTTTCGCAAGTCGGCTGCCGGTCGAGCGCGCAGCCTCGCCAAGGCGGTGGAGGCGATGGATGCGGGTGCCCTCCAGGACGATGCGCGTGCTGCCGCGATCAACTCGCTTCGCCGGCTAACGGACGCCTACGAGCGGGAGCTGAAGCGAGCCCTGCGGGGGAAGCGCAAAGCCCAAAAACTGGACGCGGAGCTGGCGGTCTCAGAGGCGGTTCGAGAATCGCTTCAGGGCCGTTTTCTCGCGCCGGTCCATGATCTGGCCCCGCAGCTGCATCGTCTCGAGGGCGCCCAGGCGGACCTGCTCGTGCGGCTCGAGAGACTGGAGGAGGGACCGCCCGAGGGAGAGGAAGCGCAGCTGGACGAGGCGGCCGGCGAATGGCACGGGGCCCTCATAGCGGTCGATCGTAGCTTCGACACTGCCTGGCAGGAGCTACTGTCCGAGATCGGTGTAGTCTGGTCTGAAACCCTGCTGCCACAGCTGGCAGAAGCCGCGGCCGCGCCTCGCCAGCGTGTCCCGGAATGGCTCAAGCTCGTGGCAATCGGGTTGATCACGACGCTCGCCGTGGCCACGGCCGTGCTCGTGTTTCGCGGATTGAGTTGAGAAGCCGGCTGGCGACAGCGGCCGAGATGTCGAAATATTGTGGCCTCGTACGTGTGCCGGACGGGGCACGGCCCCGCGAATGGCGTCAGAGGAACCAGGAGCAGCCAAAGGAATGAGCAAAGGTACTCGAACCAGCGGATCCGGTCCCGGGCGGGTCTTTTACGCGGCGATCGGCGTCGTCGTTGTCGGAGGAGTGTTGGCCCTGCTGTTTGCGCGCTCGGGAGACAGCGGACCTATGGAGATCCCGATCGCGATCGCGGAGACAGAGGCCGACGCGAACGCGGGAGTGAGCGCCGGTGCGGACGACGCGCCGGTGACCATCGTGGAGTTCGCCGACTTCCAGTGCCCTGCCTGCGCCAGGTTCTACTCGTTCTCTGGACGCCTGATCAAGCAGAACTACGTCGACGCTGGCGGACAGGCCCGATGGGTATACTACGACTATCCGCTCGACCAGCATCCCCACGCGATTCCCGCGGCGCACTCGGCCCGCTGCGCGGGTGAGCAGGGCCGCTTCTGGCAGATGCACGACCTGATTTTCGGGAGACAGACCTCCTGGTCACCGAAGGATGATGCCCGCGGAGACTTCGACGACTACGCGGGCGAGATCGGCCTGGACCAGGCAGCGTATCGCGAGTGCATGGAAGACGGCCGCTATCTGGAACAGATCTTCGCCGCCGCGAAATACGGCCAACGATTGGGTGTGAACTCGACTCCGACGCTGTTTATCAATGGAGAGCGCGCGCCGCAGGACTACCAGCAGCTCGAGCAGATGATCTTGGAAGCTGCCGCGGCGGCCGCGAGCTCCGAGAGCGGAGAGACCGAAGGCTAGCCTCAGCAACCGAACGCCGGCAGGGGGTGTGAGGGATGTGGAAGCGGATGGCGGTAGCGGTTCTGGCCCTGGTAGGCCTTTTCATCTCCGTTTACCTGTTGTTGTTCAAGCTCGGCGTGTACGGCGAGCTTGCGTGCGGTACGGGATCTTGTGAGACCGTTCAGGCTTCGGCGTACGCGACGTTCGTGGGCCTACCGGTGGCTGGCTGGGGCGTCGCCTGGTATGCCGCGGTATTCGTCGTCGCGTTTCTTTCCACCCAGTCGGTGTTCTCCGAAGCCTCGTGGCCACCGCGTGTACTCCTCCTGCTGGCCACCGGCGGGCTGGCCTTCTCGGGCTACCTCACCTATGTGGAGCTGTTCGTGATCAACGCGGTATGCCGCTGGTGCGTGGTGAGCGCGCTGATCACGGCCGCGATTTTCGTGCTGGCGATGTCCAGCGGAGTCAGGAAGCCGGGGTAGCGTCTATCCGGTGTGACCCGCGCCCAGCCTGTCCACTTCGGCCAGGTGGGCCCTTACGCTCTGGTTGTCCAGAAAACTGGCCGTGAACGAGGTCCTCGCCAGCTCGAGGATTCCCTCGTCATCGATCCCATGCGCGTCTCGGACAGCTCGGTAGTTGTCGTTGATGTACCCGCCGAAATAGGCCGGATCGTCAGAGTTCACCGTCACCCGAAGCCCTTCGGCGAGGAGACGGCCGATGCCGTGATCTTCCATCCGGTCGAAGACCCGCAGCTTCACGTTGGAGAGGGGGCAAACCGTCAGCGGTATCTGCTCGCGGCGAAGCCGCTCTACCAGTCGCTCGTCTTCCAGGCAGCGAACTCCGTGGTCGATCCGCCGGGCGTGCAGCAGATCGAGAGCCTCCCAGATGTACTCGGGCGGACCCTCTTCCCCGGCGTGGGCCACCGTCAGGAACCCTGCCTCTTTGGCTCGCTCGAAGACCGCCGCGAACTTTGATGGAGGGTTGCCCACCTCCGCCGAATCCAGCCCAACGCCACAGATCGCTTCCTGGTGCGGGAGCGCTCGGTCCAGTGTCTCCATCGCCTCCTCCGCACTCAGGTGGCGCAGGAAACAGAGGATCAGCCGAGATGTGATTCCGAGCTCCGACCTTCCCGCCGCGAGGGCGGCCCGGATGCCGTCGACCACCGCCTCGAAACTCACGCCGCGGCCGGTATGGCTCTGCGGGTCGAAGAAGATCTCGGCATGCACGATGCGGTCCCGGTGAGCCCGCTTCAGATACGCCAACGTCAGATCGTAGAAATCCTCCGCCTTCAGCAGTACGCGGGCGCTGTCGTAGTAGAGGTCCAGAAAGGACTGCAGGTCGGTAAACCGGTAGGCGGCGCGGGCTTCCTCGACGGTCTGGAAGCGGAACGGAACGCCGTTCCTCTCCGCCAGCTGGAGCATGAGCTCGGGCTCGAGCGTGCCCTCGATATGAAGGTGGAGCTCGGCTTTCGGAAGCCGAGCGACCAGATCCGTCAAGCCATCAGGCGGTGGCGCTCCAGAAACCTTCCAGGGCGGATCCATCGGGCGAGGCTCGCAGCTTGTCGAAGGCGCGGTTGCGAATCTGGCGAATGCGCTCTCGCGTGACACCCAACAGCGAGCCGATCTCCTCCAGGGTCATCTCCTCACCATCGTCGAGGCCGTAGTACAGGACGAGGATCTTGCGCTCGCGCTCGGTAAGGTACCTCTCGAACATCCTCTCCAGGAACTCGCGGCGTGCTTGTGCCTCGACGTCGACCTCGATGTCCTCGTCGTCCATGCCGGAGAAGCGCTCCCCGAACGACGCGCTGTCTCGGTCTGATCGGTCGAGCGGTGCGTCCAGGCTCAGCTCCGCGGAAGCCACGCGGCGCAATGCCCTCACCGTCTCCACCGGCTCCTCCATCTCTTCGGCGATCTCTCGGTCCGTCGGCGAACGACCCAGCTTCTGGGTCAGCAGCGTCTCCGTGCGTGAGAGCTTCACGAGGTTGGAGTTTTGGTTGAGTGGTATGCGGACCGATCGGGTCTGCTCAGCCAGCGCCTGAAGCACCGTCTGCCGGATCCACCAAACGGCGTAGGAGATGAACTTCACGCCTTTGTCTGGATCGAACTTCTTGACGGCCTTCAGCAGGCCCTCGTTTCCGATGCAGACCAGCTCCGCGAGGTTAAGGCCTCGCCCCTGGTACTTCTTAACGTACGAGATCACAAAGCGCAGATTGGCCGTAACAAGGCGCTCGGCGGCGGGACGGTCCCCCGCCCTCGCGCGACGCGCGATCTCACGCTCTTCCTTTGGATCCGCGATCAGCGGATAGCGCTCGACGTCCTGCAGGTACTGGTCGAAGGAGTCGAGATTACGCGAGTCGAAGAACATGTGCCCCCGAAAATCGGTGTGGTTGTGTGTAGTTCGTGCGGGGCGAACGGTTCCGTGCCGTGACTTCCGAATCCATCATCCTGCCGTTAGCTCCTCAGCGCGGGCGATAGTACAAACCCTCCCGGACGAAGTTCCTGCCTATCTCAGGCTTCCGATCTGCTCCCGAATCCACTCCTCGTCCTCCTCGCTGAGAGCCTTCCGCGAGAGGTCCGCCTCCGTCTGCGAGGCCGGGGCGACGTTTGCCTCCGCCGTCGCTTGCGAAACTGCCGTCTGTGTCTCCGCGACGGTGGCTTCCAAGTCTGTCTCGGAGCTCGCCCAGCGCCGAATCTGGCGCACCAGAAGGCCGGCTCCGGCCAGCAGTGCCGCGGCGGGAAGCAGATAGACCACCAGGTTGATGCCCTTCGGCTCCGGCCTCAGCAGGATCCAGTCTCCGTACCGGCTGACGAAGTATGCCTTGACCTCGTCCGGTGTTTCGCCCGCGCTCAGCCGGTCGCGGATCACGGACTGCATCTCCCGGGCCAGGCCGGAGGATGATTCCAGCACCGACTGATTGCGGCAGACGGGGCAACGCAGCTGTGCGGCCAATTCGGCCGTCATCTGGTCGATTTCGGCGGCTGAAAGGGCCTCCTGAGCTGCTCCGGCCACGGCGGGCCTCGCCGCGAAGGCCAGCAGACAGATCAGGCCGAGCGCTGCTCTCATGCCTCACTCATGAGGCGGTCGCCCCTTCGACCGCGAGGATCGAATCGACCTTCGCCTCGATGATGCCCCAGTTCAGCGGTCCGATGTGCTTGTAGGCGATCTGTCCGTCTGCGTTCAGAAAGAACGTCTCGGGAACGCCATACACGCCGAAGTCGATCGCCGTCCGTGTGCCGGGATCCAAAACCGTCTCCCACTCTCCGCCGAATCGATCCATGAACCGCTTCGCCTTCGACGGCTCGTCCTGATAGAGGACGCCGAGGACCCGAACCTTACCTGGATCATAGGTTTCCGTCGCCCGCACGAGGGCAGGGTGTTCCTGACGACAGGGAATGCACCAGGACGCCCAGAAGTTCAGGATCACGATCTCACCGGCCAGATCCTCCAGCGCCAGAGAGTCGCCGGACATGGTAGCGAGGTGAAAGTCGGGCGCCGGCTCCCCGACGATCGCGGAGGGCAGCACCTGCACATCGCGCGTCAGACCGAACGCCAGCAGGCCGATCACGGGAACCGGGAGAATCGGGATCAGCCAGCGACCGGCACCCTTCACCGTCCCAGTCTCCCCTCTACTCCTCGTGTGCGGCGACCGCCGCAGGCTCGGGCTCCGGGACGGGCTGCGCAGGCTCGGGCTCCAGGCCCGATCCGACGAGATCTGCCGAGAGGGCGGGCGGCGGAGCTCGCCGCCGATGAGGCCAGATGGCGATCAACGCGCCGATTCCGACGATCAGGCCTCCGATCCACAGCCAGGCGACCGCCGGATTGACGATCACGCGCACCGTGGCATGCTCCCCTCCGTCGTTGTCGAAGGCCATCAACGTGAGGTAGAGATCCTTCGACACGGAGGTGAAGACGGCCGGCGTAGCGATAGGCTGCTGCGAGGTCGGGTAGTAGTTCATCCGCGGTTGCTTCTCGCCCAGGTAGCGCTCGCCCCGCCAAACCTGAAAGGTTGCGCCGACGACGAAGCGCTGGGGCTCCTCCCGTCCCCACACCTCGTCGAACTGAACCGTGTATTCGTCCATCTCCAGCTGCTCGCCCCGCCTCAGCGTAACCTCCCGCTCGGTTTTCCAGCTGCCCGAGATGGCCAGGCCCGCCGCGATCACGACGATTCCCGTATGGACGACGTATCCTCCGTAGCGCCTCCCGTTGCGGGTCAGGAGGTCCAAGAAGGCCAACACGGGCGCACGGCCCGCGATCCGGCGGCGAGCCGAGACCCCTTTCCGGAACTCCTCCCCGATCGTGCCCAGCACGAAGCCGGCGAAGGCGAAAGTGACCAGCGGGTACACCCGGCGCACGCCGAGGGCGAGAGCCAACAGCAGGACGGCGATCCCGAGGATGACCGGTACGGTGAACGTTCGCCTCAGCTTTTCCGGCGTCGTGCGCCGCCACGGTAAGGCGGGTCCGACGCCCATCAGGAAGAGGAGGAGGAGTGCCAGGGGAGTGAACACCATGTCGAAGTACGGCGGCCCCACGCTGATCCGCTCGTTCCGCAGAAACTCGACGACGAGCGGGAAAACCGTACCGAGAAGAACGGTGAACGTGAGCGCCACGAAGATCAGGTTGTTCAGGATGAACGCGCTTTCCCGCGAGACGACTCCATCCAGCGTGCCGGGAGCGTGCAGCCGATCGCTCCGCCAGACGATCAACACGAGCGAGCCGAACGTGATGAGTGCGATGAAGCCCAGGAAGAGCGGGCCGATCACTCCCTCCGTGAAGGCGTGCACGGAGTCGAGGATCCCCGAGCGCGTCAAGAAGGTGCCGAACAGGGTGAGCACGAAGGTCCCTATGATGAGGCTCAGATTCCAGGTCTTGAGCATGCCCCGCCGTTCCTGGACCATCACGGAATGGAGGAACGCCGTGGCCGTAAGCCACGGAAGGAACGATGCGTTCTCCACCGGATCCCAGGCCCAGTAGCCGCCCCATCCCAGCACCTCGTAGGACCACCAGGCGCCGCCGACGATGCCGAGCGACAAGAACGCCCAGGCGGCCACCATCCAGCGACGGGCGTCCCGCAGCCAGGTGGCCTCGAGGTTGCCGCTTAAGAGCGCTCCGATGGCGAACGCGAACGGGACGGCGAGCCCCACGAACCCCAGGTAGAGAAGAGGTGGGTGGAGGCCCATCAACATGTGGTTTTGGAGCAGCGGGTTGGGCCCCGGCCCGTTCTCCGGCGCGGGCACGACGAGGCCGAACGGGTTGGCCGGACCGACCAGGAGACCGTAGAAGAAGAGTCCGACGATGCCCAGACTGGCGATGACGAAAGGCGTGAGGCGCACGTCGCTGCGCCGGCGCACGAGCGCGACCAGAGCGCTGTAGGCCGAGAGGATCCAGCCCCAGAAGAGGATGGATCCGTCCAGGCTGCTCCACAGCGAGATCGCCGTGTAGTAGGCGGGCGTCTCCCGGCTGCCCACCCGGGCGACGTAGTCCACGCTGAAGTCGTGCGAGAGCAGCGCGACCTCCATGACGACCATGGCCGCCGTCATGGCTGCGAAAGAGAAGTAGGTTGCGCGGCGGGCCGCGTCGGCCAGGACCGGTTTGTCCTTGAAGCCCCCGACGAGTCCACCCGCCGTCATGATCACGGCTCCGAGGAGGGCCGCGATGACCGAAGCGTAGCCGAGAGTGCTCAACATCAGCCGTCTTCGTTCTCGATCAGAGAGCGATAGACCTCGCGGGGGTGCTCGCCTTCCTCTGGAGGCCGGTACTCGTTGGAGTGCTTGACCATCACGTTGCGGGAGTGGAAGACCCGGTCTTCGCCGTACGAGCCCTCCACGACGACACCCATCCCCTCCTGGAACATGGCGGGCGGCGCTCCGCTGCTCTGCACGGCGATCTCGGCGTCGCCGTCGGTAATCACGAAGCGCAGCCTCCCGCTGTCGACGTTCCAGTCCACGGACTCGGCCTTGACCTGACCGCCGAGGCGGAGGGGCGCTCCGTACACGTCCGCCCCTTTGGCTTCCAGCTCCGTCGGGGTGAGAAAGTAGACGACGTTCTCACGCAGACCGCCCGCGACAAGTAGGCCGATCGCACCGGCGATGGCCAGCAGGCCGAGGCCCATCCAGACCCGTTTTCTATTCATCGTTAGGTTCCTGCGTCTCTATCGGAGGCCGGGTAGCCCCGGCGAAATCGAGTGCTCGACGAGCCTGGAGCGAGCGCCGGTTCAGGCGCCATAGGTACCATACCAGCACTGCCCAGGTAATCAGATACCCGGCGATCAAGAAGGGGGTGCCTGATGCTTGGCCTTCCATGGCTTTCGTCCCTCCGTCCTAGGACCGGCTATCCGGCGGCCGGGTCGTCACGGACGAGCCGCCGCTCATCCAGGTGCTGCTCGGCGACCGCGATTCGGTAGCGCCGCACCATCAGGTACACATACAGAATCGTGAACGCGCCGACGTTGAGCAGCAGCACGTACACGAACTCGCCGGCCATCGAGCGTGGGCTCGACGGAGGCTGGTGCAGCGTTCTCCACCAGAGGACCGAAAGGTACACGATCGGAACGTCCACGAAGCCGACGATGCCGATGATCGCGGCCCAGCGGGCCCTCTTCTCGGGATCCTCCGCGAACGCCCGCACGACCAGGTAGCCGACATAGATCATGAGCATGATGGCCGTCGTCGTAAGGCGAGGGTCCCAGGTCCACCAAACTCCCCAGGTCGGTTTCCCCCAAAGCGATCCGAGCACCAGGGTCAGAGCCGTGAAAACGACACCGATCTCCGCGCTGCTCACCGCCAGGAGGTCCCACTTCGGATCTCGCTGAACGAGATAGAGCACGCTCATCACGAACACGACGAAGAAAGCGAGCATGGCCAGCCACGCGGCCGGAACGTGCACGTACATCAAGCGCTGCACGCTGCCCTGGAGCGCGTCTGCCGGTACGAGCAGCAACCCGGCGGCGGTACCAGCCAGCATGGCGATCAGCGTGAGCGTCCCGAGGAGCGGTGCGCTGCCTCCCTCGATCTCTGGTAGATCTTGCATGGTCACTCTTCAAGAACGAGCGGGTAGATCCATAGACAAACGACGAAGAATATGATGTCGAACGCGATGAGCAAGCGAATCCACCCTCCGATGTGGTCGAGCGGGTCGCCGGCGAGCGACAGAGTAGTGGCGTTCACCGCTCCGAGAAAGACCGGGACCAGCGCTGGGAAGAGCAACAGCGGCAGCATGAGCTCGCGGGCTCTGAGGTGCTGGGTCAGAGAGGCATAGAAGGTCCCTACAACCGAGAAGCCGAACGTTCCGAGAAGCGTGATCCCCACGAAGGTCGGAAACCGGTCCCAGGGCTCGAGCTGGAGGAGGACAGCGGCCACGGGTACGAGAATCACTTCCAGGACGACAAGGAGCGCGAAGTTCGTCAACAGCTTCCCGAGGTAGATGGCGCGGATCTCTCCGGGGTACACCCGAAGCCCGTCCAACCCGCCGGCCACCTCTTCGCTCTGGAACGTCCGGCCGAGCGATAGCATCCCGGTGAAGGCGATCGCGATCCACAGCAGGCCGCCACCGAGCCGGGAGAGGGTGTCCGGATCGGGCCCGATCGCGAAGCCGAAGAGGAACAGTACGAGCGCTGCGAACGAGACCATCGCGCTGAAGCTCTGCTTGGTGCGGAGCTCGATCAGCAGGTCCTTCCAGAGGATCGCCCAAGTACGGAGGATCAACTCGGATCTCATACGGCCCCCGGCTCCGGAGCGGACTCCGATAGCGCCTCGGGTACGGCGGCTCCGGGCGAAGCGAGATCGGCGCGGTCGAGTTCTTCGGGGAGGCAGTAGCGCCTGAGGCGGCCGGCCACCAGGACGGCCACCCGGTCCGCCGCGCGCACGGCAAGGCCGCGCCGATGGGTGGCGAGCAGGATCGTCCGGCCCGCACGCTTCCAGTCGGCCACGAAGCCGTCCACCATACGGATGCCGTCCGCATCCAGGCTCGCGTACGGCTCGTCCAGCAGCACCAGGTCTAAAGGCCGGACGAGGAGCATCGCGAAGACGAGCCGCTTCTGCATGCCGGATGAGAACTCGCGGGCCCGCTGACCAGCCACGTGATCGAGGCCGACCCGCACCAGGGCCTCGTGGAGTTGGACCTGCTCGACGCGCACGCCGGCCATCATGGAGGCGAAACGTAGGTTCTCCAGCGCGCTCAGATCGTCGTACAGATGGCCACGCGGAGACAGCAGGCCCACGCGGCGCCGGATCAGGTCGGCGCTCGAGTCGAGCGGGTGTCCGAGCACGGCTCCCTCGCCGGCCGACGGCCTGAGCAGTGTGGCCAGCAGTCGGAGGAGGGTCGTCTTGCCTGCCCCGTTCGGTCCGATCACCACAACGGAGCTCCCACGAGTCACGTCCAGGTCGACCTCGCGCAGGGCCCACGTGTAACCGAGGCGCTTGGAGACGCCGTCTAGCCGAATCGCCGGAGCCATCTCGTCGGTCATCTACGTTTGTATGCCGCGAAGCCTCGTTCGTGTCTCGGAAGTGCCCGTCTCCGACCGCGGACGGGAACGAAGGCAGGAATCTCAGGCGTGGCCGGCACGCTCACCAGAGGGGACGCGACGAGGCAGGCGATCAAGATATTCTAGACTAGGCCGGAGGGGAGACGGTTGTCTTGTCGGGTAGGCCTTGCATTCTACTGTGGGGCTTTTTCCCACACCCGAGGTGTGCCGGTGCATTCCGACAGAAGCCTGGTGGGGTTCTCCGCATGCCATGTGGGGATCGCACACGCCGATGATCGAGCGAACCACTCGGCCACCTAGGGTCCGCCGTCGCCTCGAATCCGCCTCGAGAAGTGTCCAGGAATCCGCCTCGAGAAGTGTCCAGCGCCGTGCGGGGCGTTTCCCCACGAAGCGGCACAGCAAACTCCCCACATCGCATCCACGATCTCCCTACAGACGCCCTTGGTTACTGCATTTAGCTTGTGATCAGAGGAATTGGGAGGTGACCCGTGAACAGCTCGGTTCTGCAGTCACAATCGATCGATCGCGCCAAGGGCAACGGGGCGAACGAGCAGCTCACCACGCTCATTTGCCGGGCTCCCGGCCGCGGCAATCCCGACCGGTACCTGTGCGGTGCCAAGCTGGGCGAGGCAGCCCTGCTGGTGCGCTACATGGGATCGGTACGGCGATGGCACGACCGGCTCCCGGCGGCTGGCGAGCCGCGCGACGTCCGCCGCTGCCCGCGGTGTGGCTGGTTCAACCTGTTCGAGCCCCTGTAGGCGCGGGAACTGGTTCCGTATCGGTAGGAGGGTATATGAGGCCGAACACATGGCGTAAGAACATAGAGCGACGGTGGCGGCACGCCGCCCTCCTGCTGGGCGTCCTCCTCCTGCTCCCGACCTGCACGAAAGAAGAGGTCATCTTTGTCGAGAGGCCGCTCTTCGATGATCCTGTCGCCGAGGCGGCGGGTTTCATGGGGTACGTGACGAGCGAGGCGGGCGACCAGGGTCGGACGGTGTGCGGCGAGTGTCACAACAGCAAGCAGAACGCGTGGGTGCTG
>JBDHGL010000060.1:0-15415 GCA_039589875.1 Gemmatimonadota bacterium | reverse complement strand
AACCCGGTCACGCTTCGGCGGGGTCTGGCCGAGCCGTTCGCCATGTTTACGTGGGACCCGGTGGCCAACCGAGAGTCGGCCCGAAAGCTCGCGGCGCTGGCGCCGGAGCTCGTCTGCTTCGGCCACGGCGCACCGCTTCACGACGCCGAGACCTTTCAGACCTTCGTCGCCTCGCTCCCCGACTAACCGCCCTTTCCTTCGAGCTCCGATTTCGTCCACAGAAGGCCGAGGGGACGACAAAAGGCGAGCGGCCGAATCGACCGCTCGCCTCGAGCTGGTGGCCGTTGCCGCGCTTGGCGGCGTTGCGTCGCCTAGTGGCTGCAGCCCTTTCCGAGCTGCACCGTGCCCGGATGCGGTGGCACCTTGGATTTCTCGACGACCGGAAGCGACCGGCTGCCAGGCTGCAGGTTCATCGGGCGGTTCCCCGCGTAGATCTCGTGCCGGCCTTTGTCCTGGAACCAATCACGCGTCTCGGCGACCATGTGCATGTTCTCGACGAGGTTTCTCCAGCCGGCACCGGTGTTGTAGGCGCAGAAGGAGATCTCGCCCTCTTGCGTGGCGTACGGGATCACGCACATTTCGGTTCTCCGGAAGTCATAGGTCCAGAGATCCTGGAACCACATTCCGCCGATCCACACGATCTTCCATTCCTGTCGGTTGACGTCGCCCGTAACGGCGCCCCCGAGCTTCGTGTTGACCATCTCGAGGAAGATCTTCGGAGTCAGGCCCTTCGGCATCTTGGATCCGTCGATGTGTCGCATCAGGGCGAGCATCGTCTGCAGGAGGCTGAGCTTTTTCCCGCGTGACGTATCCGTGATGACGCTGATGTCTTCGATGAACGCTTCCGAGTCGAAGAAGGCGGTGAGCGGTGCCCACTCCTTCGTGTTCTGGTTCACGACCAGCATCAGGCTCGCACCGCAGTTCGGGTGGCAGGAGCAGCTGATCCCGCCGAACTCGACCTCGGTGCCGCGCAGGTGGTCCGCCAGCCAGGTGTAGGCGCCGGCCGAGCCGAGAGGATACCAATCGCGGTACATGTCGATCTTCCCGCCCGTGTACTCCTGGAGGTCATGGGCAAGGTGGGAGATCGTGTAGCGCTGTTTGTGCCGGTCCTCATCACTGATCTCTTCGTCGCGGCCCGTGAAGGAAACGGGCTGGAACGAGATCGCGCCCATCTTGTCGGAGTTCTGGATCACGAAATCCAGCAGCGGGCCGACCTGTCCGTCGTTCACCGTGTTGATGACCGTGGTCACGGGCGTGATGTCGATCCCCGCGTCGTGCAGGCGCTCGATGGCCATCCACTTCGCGTCGAACAGATTCGAGATATGACGGTGCATGTTCGCGTCGTTCGTGACGCCGTCGAACTGCAGATAAACCATGTTCAGGCCCGCCTCGGCCGCCTGGTAGGCGAACTCGGGCTCCAACGCGAAGCGCAGGCCGTTGGTAGCCGCCTGCACGCTGTAGTAGCCGACGTCGTGCGCGTACCGGCAGGCCTCCAGGAAGTGGGGCGACATCGTCGGCTCACCGCCGGAGTACTGCACGGACATCTGTCGGCGCGGCTTGAAGGAGATCGAGTCGTCGAGGATCTCCTTGATCTCATCGAGCGTCAGCTCATGAACGTACCCGACCTGGTTCGCATCCATGAAGCAGGGGTTGCACATCATGTTGCAGCGGTTGGTCAGGTCGATCGTGAGCACGGCGCCTCTGCCGTACCGGATCGTGGAGGAGCCGTGACGGTGCACGTGGTCGTCCTCCGCCGTCCGGAAGTCTCGCCCGAAGTAGCGACGCTCCAGCACCTCGCTCAGCTTCGGGTCGACCGACAGCGTGTCGAAGAATTCGCCGTGTTTCTCACACGTCTTCCGAATGAGGATCTTGCCGTCCTCTTCGACAATCTCCGCCTTGACCTCACCAGATCGCTTTTCGGTGAACTCAGAGATGTCGCGTTCGCCAGCGATGATCGCATCACGGACTTCGATCACGCATTCGGGGCACAGGGAGTCCGTCTCCCTTGGCCAACCGAGCGGCGGCTTGGTTCTCTCGTAGCTCTTCGGCAGCGGACCCGGCGCCCAGTCCGGTTCGACGGACGGACTGTCCGGGATCCTGGTGTTGACCGCCTGAAAAGCGTTCCAGGCCACGTTGGCAGCGGTCTTCGATGCTCGCGAGAGACTGTCCCTCATAACGTCCTCCATCCGGGTTCACCTTCCGGGTGCACGTATACCGAAAGCCGGCCTAGCCGACTCACGATTCCTCACCCGGGAACTCGTCCAGCGGTACGTCGATCTGGTTCGCATGAAGAAAACTAACAGGGCGTGGAAATGCAATGCTCCCATCGTCGTCCAGACCGGGTCGATCGGTCACGCAGACCGTGAAGGTACGCGACGGGCTGCCGGGCTGTTGAAGCCGGTCGACAAGTTGCTCCACTAGGTCCGCCGGACCTGCCACCAGCTGTGGATCGAGGTCCGATGCATGGTCGATTCCCGCCTGGGACCGGATGAACGCAGTGCGGGTCAGCCCGTCCGCCCACGCCGCATAGAGCAGGGCTCTCGAGACAGGGTCGGGACGGTCGCCCGCGAGGATCTGCAGTCGGCCGGCTTCCGGCGGCAGCAGGCGAAGCACAGCGGCCACCGCCTCCACGAGGCCCTCCTGGCTGATGGCACCCTCGGGCTTCAGCCCTCCCTGCCATCGGTATTCCAGGGAGACCGCCGCACCGGGCGGGATCGCCCGGACGGTGGTTCGCCACATTGAAGCGCGCTCGGCCGTGTCGAGCACGCCGCCGTAGTCCATGAACCTGTCGTAGGGCAGGGCTTCGTCCTCCATGTCCTCCGACTCTCCGGCGAGCAGCACGGTCGCCTGGATGGAGTCCGGCATCCCTCCGATGGCCTTGAGCTCACGGACCGAATGCACGCTCGGTGCGAACAGGACGGCAGGCGTGCACTCGTGAAGGACGGTTGCCACCTTGTCTGCGCTCCAGCTTGGCCACACGGGCACGCTCAACCCGCCGATCGACCAAATTCCGCGCTCGACAGTCGCGAACTCCATGTCGAACGGAATCCAAAGAGCCGCTCTGTCTCCGGCTTCCATGCCGATACGCTGCCGGAGAACCAGTGCCGCTCGGATCGCGTTGCGATCGGCTCGCCAATCGGGATGGTGCGTCCAGCCCCAGCCGCTTCGGCCTTGCTCCCACCGGACGAACAACGACTCACGGTCATGGTAGCGGGCTCCGTGCAGCAGGAGCCGGTTCACGGTATCCGAGCCCCGGCCGTCCTCCGTGCCCTCGTCGACCGGGATGTCCGGTCGGACTCCGAACGGAAAAGCCGGCTTTTCCAGGGCCTGCTTCTCAGCATTCATCTATCGAATCTCTCCCAAATCTCTCGTACGAGAGGGTCGTCGATTTTCCAAACGTCCATCGCGTGGATGATCGTGCGAATGTACTCGCTTCCCGTTCCGACGTATCCACGCGCCGCATCGAGTGCACTGACAACGCTCTCCAGGTCGGGCCAGCTTGCCGCCTTCCTCGAAGGAAGAAAGCTCTTGGCTTTGACGGCGCGGCCGTTCCCGTTCTGAAAGCGCACCGTTTGCGCTTTCGTTCCCTCGCGCTGGGCGAGGTTGTGAAGAACCAACCGTCGCTTGCCGTGCGGAAGCTCGAAGACCACCGCCTCACAGCCGTCTCCCGGTACCAGACCGAACTGCGGGCAGGGGTGTTCCGGACTGCCCCACCGGGTCGTGTTCTCCCCTACGAAAGAACGCTGAAAGCCATCGACGCGTACCGAATCGCCGTGGAACGTGGCCAAGGCGTTGTCCCACATCAGCGAGCCATATGCCAGAATCTTTGCCATCAGATGGAGCGTTCCCGCCTCGGATTTCGCTCGGAAAATTCCCGCCGTGCAGTCAGCGGTTCGATCAAGAGTGTACTTTACGGCGGCCAAGTGGCGATCAAGCCATGGTTGACTAGGAACCGCCTAGCCCAAAATCTTATGAACCTCGAGCTTGATGAGCAACCAACCAGAAACCGTTGAACAGGACGCGGAAAGGGGCGGTCGTACCCCCGGGCTGAAGCGCTCACCCGCTTCAGGATCGAAGTCGCGCGCCGGAGGTGCCGGGGTTACCATTAGGCCCGTTTGGCTGCGTTCCGATCCAATCGCAGGAGGTGCCGCGTGCGGGTGACTTTCGTTCAGCCCCTCCAGGGCACCCAGTTCGGCTTCACCAAGATCCTCCGGGTCGAGCCGCTGGGGATGGAGTGTGTGAGCTCGACTCTCAAACTGCACGATCACGAGACGTATTTCGTCGACCTGCGCCTGGACAACACGAGAGCCCTCGAGAACCACCTCCAAGAGTGGAAGCCGCATGCGATAGGGCTAGCCTGTGGGTTCACGACCGATGTTTACACCGCTCTTCAAGGTGCCCGCCAGATCAAGGACGCGCTCCCCGGTACGCACATCTTCACCGGCGGCCACCACGCGTCTCTCGTACCGGGAGATCTGCTCTTTCCAGGCTCGCCGGTTGATTCGGTCGTGGTCGGCGAGGGCGAGTGGCCGACGCTCGATCTAGCGGATGCTCTCGAGCGTGGAGATGAGCCGTCTTCGGTACCCGGCGTGATGACGCTGGAGAACCTCGGGAACGGATTCATCAGCCGCGAGATCATGGCCGGCATCGAGGATCTGCCGCTTCCCGACCGGGAGATGTCGAAGCGCTACCGACACAAATACCACCACGGCTTCCGCGTACCGTCGGCCTGCGTGGAGACCACGCGCGGCTGTCCGTTCAACTGCAACTTCTGCAGCATCTGGGTCTTCTACCAGCGTCGCGCTCGCCGCTTCACGACCGAGCGGATCGTCGCCGACCTGGAGCATGTCCGGCGACTCGGCGAGCGGAACGTCTTCATGACGGACGACATCGCCTTCCTGCAGCGGGAGTCGTACGAGGAGCTGGCTGACGCGATCGAGGCCGCTGGCCTGACCGACATGAGCTTCTCCTGCGAGACCCGAGCCGATCTAGTGACGAAGTATCCCGACACGTTCAAGCGCTGGAAGGAGATCGGGCTGCACATGGTCTTCCTCGGCATCGAGAAGATGGACGATGACGGGCTGGACTCGGTGCGGAAGCGCACGAAGGGCGGCGCGCTCACTAACCTGCAGGCCATCGAGTACCTCGAGGACTGCGGTATCAGCCCGCTGGCGTCTCTGATAGCAGATCCCGGGTGGGGCGAAGAGGACTTCGATCGCCTGGAGGAGACGGTCAAGCTGCACAAACTCACCAACCCGGGCTTCACCGTGCTCACGCCGCTGCCGGGCACCGAGTTGTGGGAGACGGTCAAGGGGAAGATCACGACCGACGACTACGCCTACTTCGACGTGATGCACCTCGTGCTGCCGAGCAAGCTGCCGCCGAAGCGCTTCTACGAGCGTGTCGCGAGGCTGTACGGCTTGACCCGCCCCGACACGCAGTTCAAGTGGCAGGCGCTGAAAAAGGTCGTGCAGATGGGGATCCGCGGCCATTGGTTCGCGATGCGGCGCGTCTTCAGCGCCGTACAGGACATGCGAAAGGCTCCGGCCTATCTGGAGTATCCCGGCTCGATCCCCAAGCCGGATTGGGTGCCGACCGGTTACGGACGAGTCGATTGGGTGGATCGGGGGCGGTCTCCGCTCGCCGAGTCCGTGGCCGAGACCGCTGAGACCGAGATCAGGGTGGCGGTCGGCTAACCTCGCTCCGCCGGGGCTGGCCGGCGTCTCTGGACTACGGTTCTATCTGTACACCCTTCCAGAAGGCGACGTTTTCGCATGTTCCAGCGGGTGCTCGTACCTGTCGATCTTACGGTCCGAAACGCGAAAGCCGTCGAGGCGGCCCACAGGCTGATCGGTGAGAGCGGCGGGAGCATAGTGCTGCTTCACGTCATAGAGACCCTGGACCTTCCCTTCGAGGAGCTCGAGGACTTCTACCGGAAGCTGGAGGAGAAGGCCATGGACGCCATGGCCGAGATGACAGGCCCGCTGCGCGACGCCGGCGTGCCGTTCGATCAGAACGTCAGGTATGGAGACCGCGCCGAGGAGATCGTGGCGTTCTCGCGCGAGGACGGGGCAGACCTGGTCTTGCTCACCTCGCACCGGATCGATCCGGAGAGCCCGGGCTCGAGCTGGACCACGCTCAGCTACAAGGTCGCGATCCTCGCACAGTGTCCGGTTCTGCTCCTGAAATAGGAACCGGAGATCAGGCTTTCGGTCGGTCCTTGACGGGGTTCACCAGCTTGAGGCCTGACCAGATCTCATCGACCGCACATACCTTCACGTCCACTAAGCCGTTCTGAAGCGCCAGCCTGCGGACGACATCTTCCGTGACGTCGGTCTCGACCTTGGAGGCTTTCTTGGGCCAGGACACCCAGATCATCCCGTTCGGCACGATCCAAGCCTTCAGCGTTGGGATCAGGCTCGACAGCGCCGCCTTCTCCTTCGAGAAGACGTGAACGATGTCGAAGGCTTGCTCGGCTCCGTCAGCGGAGCCGCCTCCCTCGGGCGAAACCGAGCGCCGGATCGAGACGTTCTCCGGCAAGCCATCCAGCAGGCCCTCGTAGCCTGAAGGCGCTCCGAGAGCCAGAACGCGGTGTCCCTCCTTCATCCCCAGCTTCCGAGCCAGCGGTGTTCCGGAATAGCCGGCCGGCACGCTCAGACCGCCTTGCCCAGATAGCGACGCAGCGCGGGCGGCAGCGGTCGGACAAAAGCCTGCCGCAGCGCTCCGTCGACCGGCTCGCCGCCACCTCCCAGATGACGGATCTCGCCACCCTCGCGCGCGGCGACCGGCACGCCATCCCGGTAGACCACGCGGTTGGAGGGCAGTGCGGGTATCCGATCGCCGGGTGTGAGAATACCGATGAGGTTTAAGGGATCGGCCGCGCTGACGGCTCGCAGCTCGCCAGTCGGCTCCGCGCGGCGGGCGGCTCTCAGCCTGCCCACGGCCTCGGGGAGAGCGAACTGCTCGCCTGCGAACCCGGTAACGAAACGGCCACCGCGGATCTCGCCTCGTGCCTCGAGCCGCCGAAAGACGAGCAGCAGGTCGCGCCAGGGCGGCAGCTTGGATTCCCGCTCCAAAAGCCGTCGAAACACGATTCCGTACCGTCGAAGAAGGACCCGTGCGACAGCTTCCGCTTCCTTCGTCTGCACGCCGAACGTCGGCGCCGGCTCGTCGACAGGCTCGCTCGACGGAGCTCTCAGGAGCGACCAGCGGCCCGCATCCTCGACGCTGTAGGCAACGGAGCGTTTGCTTCTCCGCGCTCCTGAATCCGCCGCTGAGCCAAGGGGGCGTCGCTTGCGCGACGGCGTTAGCAAGGCTCTGAGGCCGGTGAAGCCGTCAGATGTGACGAGGCCGAAGGCGGCCAGCTCGCCGAGCGCGAGCTCGACCTGACTCGGGATGAGGCCCGACTCGGTCACGATCTCTCCGAAGAAGAACGCTCCCCGTCCTTCCAGGACCTCGATGACCTGCAGGGCGTACGTGGAGAGCCCTGAGGTGTCCGGCGTACGTGTCAGAGATCTCCATGTCTCCGCGCTCGTTCTCGGGAAGACTGCGATCGGCGAGGATCGGAGCGGTCCTGAGAAGCGGTTCGAGCCATCGCCTCCGGCGGGCGGCGAGAGCCTGCCCCAGGACGCTCTCCCGGTAAGACATAGCGCATCCAGATAGCCGGGCTCGTATTCATCGCAACGCGAGGCCAACACGTCGGGCTCCCACGCGGCAGCCGGAAGCTCGAACCCGTCGAGCTGCTCCAGGACCGCCGCCACCCCCTCGGGACCAGAGACCCGATGTCCCGGCTCGACGCGCTGCCACTCGAAAAGAAACCGCACGAGGTTCGCAGCCGACACGGGCTCGATCTCGGCCCGCAGACGCCCGATCGTGTAGCGGTGGATGCGGGCCAGGAGGCGGCGGTCGCACCATTCCCGCTCGGCTCCGCCCGGAGTGAACGAACCTCTCAGCACGGAGCCTTCGGCCTCGAGCGCCAGCAGGGTCCCCTCGGCGTCGGTCCGTGAGATACCAAGCTGCTCGGCCAGCCGACTGGCGGTGATAGGTCCGACGATTCCGAGACGCCCGCGGAGAAGCTCTCGGACGGCTTCCTCCCTTGCCGGCAGGCTCGTGGCCATATGAGGCGGAAGCTCGAGCTCGGGATCGACTGCCGCTTCCGGGAGCACAGCCTGGATCTCGAGCAGCCGTTCGGCCGCGACCCACAGCGTCCGAGTCGTGGCCGGCTGATGAACCTCGGCCGCACGACCCGCCGACGTCAGCTCGGCGAAGAGTTCCTTCCATTCAGGCGGTCCTTCAGCAGGATCCAGGAAGCCCGACGTGAGAAGCGCGTCGTGAAGCTCATCGGCATCTCCGGCCCGTGGACGCGCCTCGCTTCGAACGCGGTCGATTGCAGCATCGTCGAGCGCCCCCAGGTCATCGGCAGTCGATGGCTCGAACGCTCGGCGCGTGTACACGGCGCGAGCCCGCCTCTCCTCGAGAGGAGCGTCGTCGAGAAACTCGTACGGTCTCGCGTTGAGGATCTCGTGGGCCAGGGGCGAGGGCTCCGGCGTATCCCGCGCGATGAGCTCCAGCTTTCCGGCCCGAATGTCGCTCAGCACTTCCTTCAGGCGCTCCAGGTCCATCGCCTCTTCAAGGCAGTCGCGCAGCGTCTGCCGGACCAGCGGGTGGTCCGGGATCTCGCGGTCGCCCGCGATGTTCTCGAGGCAGGCGGCCGCGTCGGGGAATACCGCCGTGAGAAGGTCCTCCGCCTGCATGCGTTGTATCTGAGCCGGCGTCCGCTTGCCTCCCCACCGGCGCAGCACCGCGAGGGAGATCCCGGTGTTCCATCGCCAGCGGGTCTGGAAGAGCGGCGAGTCGAGGACGGCCTGAACGAGGACCTCCTCGGTCGTCTCGGGCTTGAGATAGCGGAAGACGTCATCCAGAGGGAAGCTGTGTTGGGGTCCGAGCGAGAGAAGGAGGGCGTTCTCGCCGGCCGCGGCCTGCAGCTCGAAGTTGAAGGTTCGGCAGAACTTCTTACGAAGCGCGAGGCCCCAGGCCCGGTTCACCCGGTTGCCGAGTGGCGCGTGAAGCACGAGCTGCATGCCGCCCGATTCGTCGAAGAAGCGTTCCAGAATCAGCGTGTTCTCGGTCGGCAGAGCACCTAGCAGCCGCCGGCTTTCGGCCAGATAGGCCACGATCTGGAAGGCGGCGGCTCGCTCCAGGCCGACCTCATCGATCAGCCAGTCGATCGCGGCTTTCCAACCAGCCGCCGAGGCTGGATCTTCGGCCGGTTTCTCGGCCGGCTCCTCGGTGGAGAAGCCCGGCGCGGCGTCCGGCTCCGGGAGCCGCTCATCGACGGCGGCACGCAACCGCGAGATCGCGGCCGACAGCTCGTCGCTCCGCGACGGGGCCTCGCCGAACCAGAAGGGAATCGTCGGCGGCTCGCCGCGGGCGTCCTCCACACGCACGACGCCGGTCCCGATCCCGAGTATGCGCCACGAGGTGTTTCCCAGCTGGAAGATGTCTCCCTGCATGCTCTCGATGGCGAAGTCCTCGTTCAGGCTCCCCACGTAGGTGCCTTCTGGCTCGAGGAGCACCCGGTAATCCGCGTTGTCGGGGATCGCGCCTCCCGACGTGATCGCGGCCATACGGGCGCCCTTGCGGCCTCGGATCCGGCCGTTGATCGCATCGTGGTGGACGTAGGCCCCGCGTCTTCCCCTCCGCGTCGAGAAGCCGCGTGCGACCATCTCGACGATCTCTCCAAAGGTCTCGCGTGGAAGGCTTCTGTAGGGCCATGTCCGGCGGATCAGCGCGAAGAGTTCGGCCTCTTCCCAATCCTCGCTGGCGGCCTCGGCGACGACCTGCTGGGCGAGGACGTCCAGCGGTTCCTCCGGGATCACGATGTCGTCCAGCTCACCGAGCCGGACGGCGTGAAGCAGGGCCGCACACTCCACCAGATCGTCTCGGCTGAGAGGGAACAGGCGTCCCTTGGGCGTGCCACCGACCGTGTGTCCCGAACGGCCTACGCGCTGGAGCAGCGCAGAGATGCGGCGCGGAGACCCGATCTGGCACACCAGATCCACGTCTCCGATGTCGATGCCCAGTTCGAGCGAGGCGGTCGCCACCAGCGCGCGCAGCCCACCCGTCTTCAGACGGCGCTCCGACTCGAGGCGGGTCTCCCGGGAGAGGCTGCCGTGGTGTGTCGCCACGTCGGATTCTCCGAGGCGCTTGGCGAGGTGAAGCGTCATGCGCTCGGCCAGTCGGCGGGTGTTCACGAAGACAAGGGTCGTGCGATGTGCCCGGACGAGCTGGGCAAGGCGATCGTACACCTCCTCCCAGACCTCGCCGGACATCACAGTGTCGAGAGGAACGGGTGGGATCTCGATGCCCAGATCGAGCTCACGGAGGTGCCCTTCGTCTACGATCTCGCACTCGGGATCGCCGGCCGCATCGAGGCCGCCCGCACCCACGAGGAAGCGCGCCACGTCCTCGATCGGTCGCTGGGTCGCCGACAGCCCGATCCGCAGGGGCGGCTCGCCGGTCACGTGTGCTAGTCGCTCCAGGCTGAGCGCCAGATGGGACCCGCGGCGCGATTCCACAACCGCGTGGATCTCGTCCACGATCACGGTACGCACGGTGCGGAGCATCTCACGGCTCCGCTGCGCGGTGAGGAGCAGGTAGAGCGACTCCGGCGTGGTGACGAGGATGTGTGGGGGGCGCCTGAGCATCGCTTGCCGCTCCGCCTGTGGCGTGTCGCCCGAGCGCACTGCCGCCGTGATCTTCACGGCCGGATATCCGAGTTCGGCTGCCAGCCTCCGGATCTCGCGGCGCGGCTCGGCCAGGTTGTGATGGATATCGGCGCTGAGCGCCTTTAGCGGGGACACGTAGAGCACGCGCGTCTCGTCAGGCAGCGCGCCGTCGTTGCGGATCCCATCCGTCAGGAGCTGGTCGAGGGAATTGAGAAACGCCGCGAGAGTCTTGCCCGAGCCGGTCGGCGCCGCGATCAGGGTAGGGCGCCCCGAGCGGATCGCCTTCCACCCACCCGCCTGCGCTGCCGTGGGTGCGCTGAAACGCCCCTCGAACCAATGGGACACGACCGGGTGGAATTCGGAAAGGGGCATCTGCCTACATACCTGGAAGCCGTCTGTCGGTGCCCCGAATATTCGGCATATTGAGCAGCCCAGCCAGGTCCCGGGAGAATATGGAGATGACCCGCTTCAAGGTCTGCTGTATCGCCAGCACGGAAGAGGCAGTGCTTGCGGTGCGTTACGGAGCCTCGGCCCTCGGGCTGGTCTCGGAGATGCCCAGCGGTCCGGGTGTCATACCGGAGGATCGGATCCGGGAGATCGCCGCGCTCGCCCCGCCGGACGTGTCGACCTTCCTTCTGACGTCGCGGACGGATCCGGACGAGATCATCGATCAGCATCGTCGGTGCCTGACGACCACGATCCAGCTGGTCGATAGAGTTGACACGGCCGCCTACGGGAGGCTCCGAGCGGGGCTTCCGAACGTCCAGCTGGTTCAGGTGATTCACGTGACCGGGCCGAGCTCACTGGCCGAGGCTGTCGCTGTGGCGGCACACGCGGACGCCCTGTTGCTCGACTCGGGCCGACCGGATCTGGAAGTGAAGGAGCTGGGAGGAACCGGGCGGGTCCACGACTGGGATGTGAGTCGATCGATTCGCGAGGCGGTCGAAGTGCCGGTGTTTTTGGCCGGGGGGTTGAATCCGGAGAACGTCCGCGAGGCCGTCGAGGCGGTTCGCCCCTACGGCGTGGATGTATGCAGCGGGCTGCGCACAGAGGGCCGGCTCGATGCGGCCAAGCTCTCCGGCTTCGTCGACCAACTCGCCTGAGATGAGAGCCGCGCGCCGGCTGGCCCGCCTCTTGTAGGTCCCCTACGGTGAGCCCTGCACGGCACAACTCCGGTAACCTAATAATGTGCTTTCACTAAAACTCATAAACGATTGTGGCAAAGTTGGATAAGAAGGCGAAAGAACGGCGTGAGGGAGAAGAAGATCGCTGCGGCTTCGACCGTCGGATCGCCGATGACCGTCGGAGTAAGCAAGAGTTGCTTGATTCCCTGGAGCGGCGCGTGAATACGAATCGTCGAAAGAGCGAGCGGCGGAGCGCTGAAGGTCGCCGAGAGTCCGAACGCCGGGAGCCGGCTCCGACCGGATACAAGTCCTACAAGTCCGACGAGTGATGCCTCGGCGCCGTTGGAGTCGGCGCCGCCCCGCTCTGGCGCGATGGACTCAGCAGCAGTAGAGGTCCCTCCGCCGTGTCAGATCCTCGATTACGGCGCCCTTGAAGCCCTCCTCTCCGACGCTCCGCAATAGGCGGTCGCGGTATGACGGCAGGTCGATCGTCTCGAGTCGCGCCGAGACCGTCTTGAAGAAGCGGGGCAGCTTTTCGCCAGGTGCCTGGATGTGGTGCAGGCCCTGGCTGTAGACCAGAAGCATGCGCCCCTCGGGCACCGCGCGGATGATATCCGCGATGCCGCCCCGGATCGTCATCGGGTTGCCCTTCTTGTCCAGCCCCGTCTTCCGCATCATGCGTCCCTCGGGAAGGATGACCACGACCGCGTCGCGGCGGTCGGCCCGAGAGAGGACGCTCTCCCACGTCTGGTCCCGTTCGCGGGTGATCGGCACGACATCCTCTGCCACCAGCCGAAAGAAGTGGCCGATCAGAGGCCGTTTCACGGTCTTGTCGGCAACCGGCACGACGCCGTGGCGGGCGATGCTCTTGAGGACGTGGTTCGGGGCGCCTCCCGCGAACAGGGGCTCGTACAGGCTCGTGTGGTTGAGGATCGCTATCAGCCTCGCCTCGGCCCAGGGGTCGGGCGGCACGTCTCCGACCCAGCGGATCTTGTAGCCGAAGAAGAGGCGGCTTAGGACCTTTACGGTCCAGAGGAGCGAGTAGCTGATCTGGCTTCGCACGGATCACAATTTGGGGAGTTACCCGGAAGCGTGCGACCCTTGGCGTCCGTAGATTGACCATCTCTCCAGGCGACGAGCCATCTCGGGAAAGGAAGTCAGTCGTGAGACTTCGATCGTGGAGGCGGCTGCGGTCCGCGTTCCTCGTTGCGGTCATGGTGGCGTCCGCGGCTGCCGGCGCGACGGCGGCCCTACACCAGCAGGATGCGAAGCCTCCGGCCGCGACCGGCTCCAAGCAGGGCGACTACTTCCCCGGCGCCGGGGATGACTGGGCATGGAGAAGGGCCGTCGAGGCGGGCCTGGATTCGGCCGCCCTCGCCGCCGCGGTCGAGTTCGCGATCGAGAACGAGAGCCCGTTCGGACATGACCTACGGGCGTATCTGGAGGGGCGTTTGCTGACTACCGGACCGCACGGCGAGATCGTTGGCCCGATGAAGGATCGCGGCGATCCGAACGGTCTGATTCTGCGCAACGGTTATATCGTGGCCGAGTGGGGTGATGTGGAGTGGGTCGACATGACCTTCAGCATCACCAAGAGCTACCTCTCCACGGCGACAGGCCTGGCCTGGGACGAGGGAAAGATCCGTGAGCTCTCGGATACGGTCGCGGGCTACCTGGAGCCGGGTGCTGGAAAGGAGCTGTTCGCCGGCCCGCACAACGCTCCCATCACGTGGCATCATCTCCTGACCCAAACGAGCGAGTGGGAGGGGACGTTGTGGGAGAAGCCCGACGTAGCGGACCGCCGGCGGGGACAGGACCGAGAGCTTCAGGAGCCGGGCACTTTCTGGGAGTACAATGACGTCCGCGTGAACCTGGCCTCGTACTGCACGTTGAGGGTGCACGGCCGCGGCCTGCCCGAGGTGTTGAAGACTCGGGTGATGGACCCGATCGGGGCATCGGACACCTGGCAGTGGCATGGCTACCGAACCTCATGGGTGGAAGTGGATGGCCGCCGAGTGCAGTCCGTCAGCGGCGGTGGACATTGGGGCGGCGGGATGTGGATCTCGTCCCGCGACCAGGCTCGCTTCGGCTACCTCTTCCTCCGACTTGGCCGGTGGGGCGATGAGCAGATTCTCTCGAAGGAGTGGGTCGAGCTTGCCACGACCCCCTCGGACGTGGAACCGCGTTACGGGTACATGTGGTGGCTCAACACGGACGAGCTCATGTGGGAGGGCCTTCCCGAGTCGAGCTTTGCGGCTCTCGGTGCCGGGACGAACGCGATCTGGGTCGACGTGGAAGACGATTTGGTCGTGGTGGTCCGCTGGATCGATCGTGAGAAACTGGGCGATTTTCTCAGGTTGGTGAAGGCGGCGGTGCGCTGAACGGACCGGAGCCAGGGGAGAAGATCCCCGCAGCGCGGTTCCTCGAATCCGCCTTGAAGGCGTCCGGAGATGCCTCCCGGACCGGGCTGACCGTCGTTTCGGTCCCGGCGATACAGCGCCGCCCCGATCGACTGCTCGTGGACTGCCGTCGACGTGACGGTGCCGCGCCGGCCTCCGCGCCGATTCCCGGTTGGCAGGAGGGAGAGCGGTCGTATGTAGCCTGGCTTCCGCCAAAGGGCGCTCGGTTGATCGGTCTCGGCGCCACGGTCACCCTTACCGGGCATGTCGACTCCCCGGAACTCCGCCGGCGAGCCGCGGAGACCCTGGACTCCGTTCATGCCATGACCCATCCAGCTTTACCGGCGATCCGACCGCGGCTGATCGGTGGGTTCGCGTTCGCTCCCCGGTCGGAGAGGTCGGAGCCCTGGCGGACGTTCTCGGACGGCCGGCTGGTGCTGCCTCGTTGGACGTACGGCTGCAGCAACGGACGCGCTTGGCTCTCGTTGGCGATCGAAGGCCCGGCGAACTCGAAAGGGCGAGAGCAGGCGCTGGCCGAGCTCGCCACGCTGACCGAGCTTCTCGAGCAGACAACGGAGGATTCGCCCAGCCCGAGATCGGCGCCGCTGCCGGAGCCTGCCAGTGAGCCCGCGGAGGAGTGGACGAATCGGGTCACCGAGATCGCCGAGGCGATCGACGAGGGGCTGGTGTCGAAGGTCGTGGCGGCCCGCTGCACCGAGCTGCAGCTGAAACAGGCCCCGGACCCGTGCCAAGCGCTCGAGTACCTTGTCGACCGGTTTCCCCCGTGCACTGGGTTCTGCCTGGAGCTGGCGGGAACGGCCTTTCTGGGAGCGACGCCCGAGCGACTCGTCAGAAGGGAGGGAAACGAGGTTGCAACCGTCGCCTTGGCGGGATCCGCTCCTCCCGGGGAGGACGAGGCTCTGCTCGAGCGTCCGAAGGATCGATTGGAGCATCGGTTCGTGGTGGAGGATGTGCTCGCCAGGCTGGAGCACCTCTGCCGGGAGATTCAGGCCGGCGAGACACGTGTCGTGCGGCTGCGAAACGTCGTTCACCTCGAGACGCCGGTCCGGGCGCAGCCGAGAGACGGTGCAGGCGTGCTGGACATCGCGGCGGAACTGCACCCGACGCCGGCCGTGGGTGGGGCACCGCGCCGTCGTGCTGTCCG
>JBDHGL010000059.1:0-15576 GCA_039589875.1 Gemmatimonadota bacterium | reverse complement strand
CTTCACCTGCACGTCAGGTGGAAGCGGGACCTTCACCGTAATGTTCAACACACGACCAAGAAGGCCGGGTCCTGGCCCCTTCGGGAACGGGACCTGGTCCGTCTGGAAGGGCACGGGAGATTTCGCGAACCTGCACGGAGCAGGCGACTTTTCTTTGATGGACGTAGACTTCGGAGCCTTGACGGGCGTTGAGATGCTGACGGGACATATTTTCTTCGCGCCGTAGTAAACATGTTGCGCAACGGGCAGGAAGCGGGGGCGGTTCCTTCGGGGCCGCCCCCGCTTACACGCGACGTAGGCGCTCTGATCAGAGCACGGGATTGCTCATCCTGAGCATCTAAGTCGTCGGCGCGATAGCCCATCCAACCGGACCTTCGGCCTCGCAGGCTGAAGGTCGCAAGCCGAGTTGGGCGAAGATCATTCTCTGAGTGTCTGAGGGTGCTTGTGCTGGTCGTTTGACCTTGGCCCTACCTTGGCTGAGCGGTCGGTATGGGACGGCAAATGTGGAATCGAGCCAAGAGCGTCGAGGGGTGGTTTTGCCTCGTATCTTCCGCAGCGTAGTCTGCAGTAGGGACCCCGCACGGACTTCCTAATCCCGAGGCCACAGGTTCGAGTCCTGTCGGGGCCATTTTGGAAGCCCTGCCGACACGCCGCTTCCCACGTCCCTCGGAACCGACAAACACGGCGGGGCACCGTGATGTTTGGCTCAAGCACGAGTCGGCGACGCGGGAAGCTAAGGGAGCGCTCAACGAGTCGGCATCCGTCGGGCCGGCACTCGAGGCATAGCGTCGAGGGTAAACAATTCTTAGTCGATGTGGCGAAAATTGCCTAGTTCACTCCGCTCGGTGTATTCCGTTACAATATCGTAAGCGCTTACCACCATTCATCTTACGCTGTATCAAAGGCATCCTATCGCGTTGGTGCAAGCCGTGCACACACGTTGCGATCGAGGTGTCCGCACCGCTCTAAGCCAGAGCCGCCGTGCGTCATAGGCCCCTATTTGTGAGGCGGAGCCATGCAGTATCCCAAGACGGTTGCTTTCGCCGCGACTCTCAGCGTTGCGCTCCCGTCCTGTTCCGATTTCCACCTGCCGACCGAGCCTTTGGCCACTACGCGGGCCGCACTGAGCGTCAGCACGCTCGGGGCTGAGGAGTTCTCGTGCGCAGGCGGCGAATGGCTCCTGCTACTCCAAGACAATGTGCCTTGGGAGGCCGGCGCCGATCAGCACCCGCTCGGCGCGAACGTGACGGAGTTGCTCGCCCAGGGTGTCAGCTTTTGCATGGCGGGCTCGAACGCGGTCACGGCCTTAGATTTGACTCAGTTTTCAACGGTTGCGCTATCCGCGGCCCAACCCCAGGCATTCTACGAGAACCTCTTCCCGGCCGGGAGCGTAGATCCCTCGCTCACCGCCTATGTGGACGGGGGTGGTGTTCTCGTGGCCAACCTCGCTGACGTCGGGTCGGGACCGGCCGGTGGGAGATGGGCTGGCAACACGTTCGTCGGGGGGACTCGAGTCTACACCTGGTTTCAGAACACCAACTCGATTGCCGCTTCCGATCATCCGATCATCGCCGGCCCTTCGGAATGTCCGAGCGGCAACTGCGGCGTAATTCAGGACGATGGAGTGCGGCAGGATTTGGACAACTGGCTGTTCTCGTCCCACGGCTACTTCACCGACCTTCCGGCTGGCACCACGGTTCTACTGACGCAGCCGATCGGCAGCGGACAGCCCGAGCCGATCATGGTCCAATATCCGGTCGGCCAAGGCACCGTGATCGCGAGCATGGTCACGGCAGAGCGCAGATACTCTTGGAGATTCATCCGCAACTTGGAGTTGCTGGCCAACGAGCTGGCACACGCGGTTTCCATTTCGACGCCCGTGGAGGAACCGCTCACCGCGAGCGAGCGGATTGCCGCGCTAACTGCCGACCTCGACATGCTCGTGGCGACTGGAGTGCTCACCTACGGAAATGTCAGGAGCTTGGAGAGCAAGCTGATGGCGGCAGCCAAAAGCCTGGAGGCCGGCCGTCTTCGGACGGCCGCGAACCAAGTTCACGCCTTCATGCTCGAGGTCGAGGCGTTGATCCGCTCCGGCCGACTTACAGAGGAACAGGGTGCGCCCCTGATGGATGCTGCAAGCGCGCTGCTCGCAGCCCTGGACGAGATTTAGAAACAGCGGGGAGTTGGCATTACTAGGAGTTGGGCGATTGCAAGGAGTTCGGCTGATGATGACTAGCACAATCAGATCACTTCGGGATGAAAGCGGTGTGGCGATCGTTCAGGTCGCCCTGAGCCTGGCGGTTCTACTCGGCTTCGGGGCAATTGCCGTTGATGCTGGCATGCTCTACACGAAGCGCACGGAGCTCCAGCGAACGGCGGACGCAGCGGCCCTCGCCGGTGCGAGCGCGTTCATCGACTATCCGGTCACGGCGGCCTCCGCGCCGGCACGCCAACGAGCCCTAGATTACGCGTTGGCGCACGGCAATCCGCGAACTCCGATCTCGGCTGGTCAGGTTACCATCCAAGTGCTGACGGCGGAAGAAAAGGTGCGCGTACGCATCGACGGCACCTCGAACACGTTCTTCGCGCGAATCCTGAATAGACATCTTGTAGATGTGGCCGCGCGGGCTGCAGCAGAGACGGCTATCGGAGGGACACAGGCTGTCTGCGTCAAGCCCCTGGCGATCCCCGACCGATGGCTCGACACGGACGACGACGACGGGAACCGCATCTGGGACGAACCCGAGAGTTGGGTATTCGAGCCCCCTGCGCCGGGGCTCGACTATTACTCTCGAGCAGGTACGGTGAACCCGACCGGCTACGGGAGCGACTTCACCTACGGTGTGATGAGCGATTATCCGCTGGATTACGGCCGGCCGCTCACCATCAAGGCCGCGGAAGACACAGGTGATCCCTCCGACGCCCCCGTGGACTCCTTCTTCTTCCCTTGGGTGATGCCCTTCTCGGAAGGCAGAGTCGGTGAATGCCGCTTTCAATCTGACGGTGAAACCGGCGCGGATCCGTACCGTGCTAACATCTGCAACTGCAACCTGGCTCCGATCTTCCTGGACACAGAATACATGACGGAGAACGGTGACATGGAGGGTCCGACGTTTCAGGGAATACAGGCGCTCATCAAGGGCGACCCGGACGCACACTGGGATCCGGTCGCGAACGTGGTCAAGAGCTCGAAGTACGAAGACAACACGAGCCCGCGCATCATCAAGATTTCCACGTTCGATCCGAACGAATACCTGAAGCCGGGTAAGAACCCGATCAAGTTCAACAACTTCCTCAAGGTCTTCGTCGAGTCCCAGCCGACGGAAGAGGATCCCGTCGTCGCGCGCTTCATGGGTTTCACGTCCGGTGTGGGAGCACCGTCCAGCCCGGGCGGCACGCTGGTCAAAGTGCTGCGGCTCGTGGAGTAACGAGGCCTAAATAGGCCGGATCTCATTAGGCCCGGAGTCCACACGTCGGCAAGTGTTCCTGGGAGACGGGTAACGAGAAAGGGGCGACGCCGCGGTGCACCATGAAGCCGCTGTTTTCGCCCATGGCACCGATCATGATCGCCGTGTCCTCGTAGTCCGGACCCTTTTCCCGCAGAATCTTCAGAGTCACTCCATCCGGAGCTCGCTCAGAAGACGAGAGGGGGTCGATCACCGACCCCCTCTCTGCGATACCCACGGTCACGCCGCGGGCAGGAGGAAGCCACGGCCTAGCTCACGTCGGTCACGACCTCATAAAAGCGGAGCTGCAGGAGCTTCAGCCCGTAGTTGTCGTACTCCCAGAAGTAGTCCTGGAGGCACGGGTCGAAGATTCCGACCGTCACTTCCTGAACTGAATTGACGTTGAGGCAGGCCGCGAGCGCCGGGTGCACCGCCGGATCCAGGACGAACGTGATCGTCAGGAGCTCCTTCGAGACATTGTCGAATGTCGGCTTGTTGTTCCTGCCGACGCGCCGAACGAAGATCTCGAAGTTGGTCGAACAGATCTCGTCCCCGGTGGTCGGGTCTTCTGCGCAGGTGGTCAGCTTTGCGCGACCGTTGGGCTTGCCGAGCGGCCGAGCGAAGACGCTGTACCAGGTATAGCCGTCCCCATCGGGATCGGGATTGGGAAGCTGGAACTCGGCGCCGTCGGCATCCGTGCCGTTGGCGTCGAGAACGGCGAAGTCGGATCCTTCGGTGAGATTGATCTTCGTCTTGCCCCAGAGCTTGACGAAGATTCGGTGACCGTTATTGCCGGTCATGTCGGCGGTCTTGTTCTTTGGGACGCCGATGATATTCAGGTTGTAGTGCGCGCCGCTGGGCGCACCGTTCCCCGTCTGGTGCTGGCTGAACGACGGGGAAGTGTCCACGGTACGCTCGGGCGCCACGGGCTCGCTACACGAAGCAACGACTAGTGAAAGGCCTGTCAGGTACGGGAAGAGACGACGCATACTGCACCTCCGGATAGGTTACCACCACAGCGGAGCGCGCATATAGCATCGTTTCGGCGGTTAGCGCAAGGGTTGCAGAGCTGCAACGCTGTGGAAGGAATGCCCTTGTAGGCGCGGCTCCATCCGACCACTTGGCGTCACCGTTCGCATGCATTCGATAGCGGCCATGCCCCAGAGCCGCGTACGATTAACCCATGGGACTGTTCTCCAGATCGCGTCCTGGGCCTGGCAGAGATCCGCTCCAGGGTCGTGCCAACCGTCTAGTGGCAGCGGTACGAGACGAATCGGATGCACTGTTTCGCGATCTTGCCGAGGTGCATCCCGAGCTGCGCTGGGCGAAGGAAGCGGATTGGCGCTTCTACGTAGCGGCCGCCGCGCTGTACGTCGCCTCACTGCGGCTCTACGAGCAGGTTTCTCCGGAGCGGCACGCCTCCCTCAGCGAGATCATAAATGCGAAGCTGCCGATGGGGGCGTCGCAGGCGATGACGGAATGCAGCCAGTTCATGACTCGCGCCGGTCAGGCAGATGTCGAGCCAGGGATGTTCGCGAGTACGCTCGGCTACTGGGTGCTGTCGCGGGTCTTCCGACGAGTGCCCTCGTCGGGTCAGGCTGAGCTGGCCACCAAGATCGGACTGGCCGTGACATCGAACTTCGGCGCCTGGTGGGATGAGTCTCCACGCTCCTAGGACCGCACCTGATCGAGAAGCGGCCGGGCGAGGCCACCGCTAGCCGAGAGCTTCGACCTCTTCTCGTGTAGGTAGCGAAGGCTGGGTGCCGGGTTTGGTAGTCGCGAGGGCTGCAGCCCGGTTTGCGAAAACGGCGGCTTCCGGCAGGGCAGCGCCTTCGGCCAGAGCGACCGCGAGGGCTCCGTTGAACGAATCGCCCGCCGCCGTGGTGTCCACGACCTCCATCTTCCGTCCGGGAATGCGGGTTTCTCCATCGGATTCGACGGCCAGCACGCCCGCGCTTCCCATGGTGATGACGACGCGCCGCACGCCTGTGCTCCTCAGACGACGGGCGGCCTCTCGCCAGGCATCCAGGCCCGAGCCTGACAGTCCCGCCAGCTTTAGCGCCTCTCCACCGTTCGGCGTAAGGACGCTGATTTCGCGGAGCGTCTCGGCATCGATTTCGGCTGCCGGAGCGGGATTGAGAACGACCGGGGTTCCCGCGTCTGCGGCCACCCGGACTGCGTGGCTTACCGTCCGCATTGGCGTCTCGAGCTGGAGAAGCATCACATCGGCAGCGGCGATGGACTCGCTCGCGGCGTCTACGTCTGACGGGAGCAGCTGGGAGTTAGCCCCAGGCGCGACGGCGATGGCGTTCTCGCCGTCGTCGCTGACCACGATGAGGGCCACCCCGCTCGCTTCATCCGGGTCACGCACGACCAGGCCTGTATCGATGCCCTCATCCTGGAGACCAGCCATCGCACGATCCCCGAGCTGATCGGCGCCCACTCGACCGACGAAGGTGACGGCGGCTCCGAGCCGCGCTGCGGCAACCGCCTGATTCGCCCCCTTCCCTCCGGCCGCCTCGAAGAAAGAAGAGCCCAGAACCGTCTCGCCGGGAGACGGGATATTGGCCGCCCGCACAACGAAGTCCGTGTTAGAGCTGCCGATTACCACGATGTGCGGGCGTGTCATGTGCGTTCTCCGAGTACGTCGAACAGGATGCGCTTCCAGGCTTGGGCGTCGATCTCCCAGCAGATGATCGCGTTGGGCGCCCGAAGCCGGCTCCATACCTCGACGTTGTGGGGGTCATCGTGAACGTCGAGCTGGTCCACGACGGTCATGCCGCGCGTCAGATCGCTTTCCGCCTCGATCAGCACACGATGGGCGCTCCGGCGCGTGCATACGGCCGGATCGAGAGCCACGGCCATGGCCACCGGGTCGGGAAGCTCGAGGCCCGGATCTCCAGACTGGCGACGGGTCGCTTCCAGGGCGGTGAGATTGCAGTCGATCGCGAAGTGCGCCAGCGGATTGCGGAAGCTCAGGACGTGCTCCATCTCCTCGTCGTCGAGGCTCGCCTCGTGCCGGCAGAGCTCCCATCCGATCATCTCGATCGGAAGGCCCGACTCGAAGACGATCTTCGCCGCATCTGGATCGGCCCAGATGTTGTATTCGGCCGCGGGAGTCATATTCCCGACAACGCAGGCAGCTCCGCCCATCACGATGCAGCGGTCCACGAGCCGGGATAGCTCCGGGTCCAGCTGGAGAGCCAGCGCCACGTTGGTAAGCGGGCCGAGCGTCACGAGCAGTAGTCCCGGGTTTTCTTGGGCCACCCTCGCGATCGCCTCGGCGGCGCGGCCCTCGGCCGGCGCTCTCCGAGGCGGCCCGTACCCGCGGTCACCCAGCCCGTCCTCACCATGAAAGAACTGGGCGGTGGTCAGCTGTCGGCGCAGGGGCTGCGCCGCGCCCCTGAATACCGGCGCCTCGCTGCCGCAGAGCTCGAGAGCGTATAGCGCGTTTAAGATGCCCTGGTCGACCGGGACGTTGCCGGCCACGACCGTGACGGCCTTGATCTCCACATCAGGCCAGCGCGCCGCCATGATCAGGGCGACGGCGTCATCCGACGCGGTATCGGTGTCGATCAACAGCGCTCGCGGCAAAAAAGGCCTCCGTCATCTCGAGGATGCCCAACATATCAGGGCCCAACTGGGTCGGCGATCGAGAGCGCGGGGATCATCTGTCGGAGTTTGCGCGTTCCTCTCAGGTAGGCGATCCGATGCGAAGAGACGATTGAGGAGCTCACCGCTGGCAAGTCACGCTTGGCGAAGGGGGCGGACGACCCTGTCCCTCGGGGGCCTGGCCATTCTCCTGCTCCCCGTCTGGGCGCACGCCCAGGTCGACCAGGAGTTGGAGGCTGAAACGGGTGTCTTCGGCTGGGTGCTCGTCCAAGGGCTTCGGAGGCCGGTATCCAACGCCCTGATAGAGCTCGTAGTGCAGGGCGATTCCGTGGTCGCCGACAGCGCCGGATACTACAGCCTACCCAGCCTGACGGCCGGCACCGACAGCATCCGGGTCCACTATCTCGACTTCCGCTCCTTGCCGACCCCGATCGAGGTGGAGGCCGGGGAGATGACACAGATCGACCTGCTGATCACCTATCCGACGATCGAGGTGGATGAGCTGGTAGTCGAAGTCGAGCGGGTTCGGAGAAGAAGCCGTCTGGCCGGTTACGATCGGCGGCGCAGCGCCGGGCACGGCCGGTACATCACGCGTGAGCATATCGAGCTCTTCAGGCCGAACAAGCTCTCCGATCTGCTGATCACCACGCCAGGAGTCCGGCCCGTGTATTTCCGGGGTCAGCGGTTCATTCGCTTGCGCGGTCGTACGTTTCGTGATTTCGCGGCGGGCGGGGCGTTCGCCGGAACCTGTCAGCCCGTCATGTACCTCAACGGGGCACGGTCGCCCGGACTCCAGGTCGACGACATCTTTCCGGAAATGGTGGAGGGCGTCGAGATCTACCCGGGACCCTATGTGCCGGCTGTATTCTCGACCCTGTTCACCAGCTGCGGATCCATCGCCATCTGGACGAGAAACCTGGCCGGTTGACGAAGCTAAGGCTGCTGCCGCTTGCGGAGCCCCTATTCGGTCGCCCTGAGGATCGCTCGGCCGGTTACCACGCCGGTCATCGCTCTGCGGTACTCCGCCGAGGCGTGTACGTCGCCCTGTGGCGAGTCGATCTCGTCGCCCGCGTTGGCGCAGGCTGCCCGCACTAGCTCCGGCGTAAGGTCCTCTCCGACAAGCCGCTCCTCCAGCCCAGTGAGGCGCAGAGGCCCGGAGCCGACTCCGGTGACGCCGACGAGAGCCGAGGTGCAGCTGTCCCCCTCCATCTCGAGCACGGCCGCCGCTCCGACCAGGGCGAAACCGGAGGCCGCCTGCGAGAGCTTCTCGTAGGCGCCACACGCGCCCGGTCGCTTTGCCAACCGAACCTCGACGAGTATCTCGTCTGGCTGGAGAGCGGTCGCCCACAGGCCGTGAAAGAATTCACTCACCGGGATCGAGCGGTCACCGCCGGCGCTATGGGCCACCATTGTACAATCCAGGGCGAGCACGGCGGCCGGCAGATCGGCGGCCGGATCGGCGTGGGAGAGGCTGCCGCCGATCGTGCCCAGGTTGCGGACCTGCGGGTCTCCCACCGCAGCGGCCGCCTCGGAGAGGCAGCGCGCCGCCCCGTGCAGGACCTCCGATCCGGCGAGCTCGTTGTAGGTCGTCATCGCACCGATCGAGATCTCTCCCTCACCCTCCCGGATGTATCGTAGCTCGTCCAGCTTCCGGAGATCGATCAATCGGTTCGGCCGGTCCAGGCGCAGCTTCATCGTCGGGATGAGGCTCTGACCCCCCGCCAACAGCTTGACGTCTCCTCCCTCGCCGAGGAGTGCGAGCGCCTCGGCGAGTGAGTCCGGCGCGGCGTAGTCGAATTCAGCGGGCTGCATGGCTAGTCTCCTTGAAGGCCGAGGCTGCTCACTCCGATTGCCGGGAGTGCATGGCGCGCCAGATCTTCTCGGGGCGCGCTGGCATGTCCAGGTGGCGGACGCCATACGGAGCGAGGGCATCCACGACGGCGTTGATTACGCACGGGGTGGATCCGATCGTTCCGGCCTCTCCTATGCCCTTGGCGCCCAACGGGTTGACCGGCGTCGGAGTCGTCGTTCGGTGCAGCTCGTAGCTGGGTAGGTAGCTGGATTTGGGCAGCGCGTAGTCCATCAGGCTGCCGCTGACGAGCTGGCCGGTTTCATCGTACAGCGCCTCCTCGTAGAGAGCCTGTGCGATGCCCTGGGCAATCCCGCCATGGAGCTGCCCGTCGACGATCATCGGATTGATCACATTGCCGCAGTCATCGACCGCGATGTACTTGCGGACGCTGGGCTCGCCTGTTTCCGCATCGATGTCCACCACGCAGAGGTGAGCTCCGTACGGAAAAGTGAAGTTCGGTGGCTCGAAGAAGTGCGTGGCCGCCAGGCCGGGCTCGACTCCCTCCGGGAGATCTTTCGCCAGATAAGCGGCCTCTACCACCTGGGCGAACGTCACGTGACGGTCCGGCGCACCGCGGATCGCCAGCCTGTCGCCTTCGTACTCGATGTCCTCCTCGTGGGCTTCCAGCAGGTGGGCCGCGAACTTCTTCGCCTTCGTCCGGATCGTGTCGAGCGAGATGGCGAGGGCGGCTCCTCCGACGGCGATGCCGCGCGAGCCGAACGTCCCGATTCCTTCCGGCACGTAGTCGGTGTCGCCGTGCGCGATCTCCACCGCCTCCATCGGGACCCCGAGGCGGTCGGCGACGATCTGGGCGAACGCGGTCTCCTCTCCCTGGCCGTGCGGGCTGATGCCGGTCTTCACCACAACCGCGCCGGTTCGACGCACCTCGACGGTGCAGGCTTCCCAGCCTCCTGCGGGCAGCGCGGCCGATGGTCCGATTCCGCAGATCTCGACATACGTGGAGAGGCCGATACCCATGATCTCTCCACGAGCGCGCTTCTCTTCCTGCTCGCTGCGAAGGCCCTCGTAGTCCGCAACCTCGAGCAGCCGGTCCAGTGCGGCCTCGTAATCGCCGCTGTCGTACAGCAGCTCGGTGGCGGTTTCTGCAGGAAACTCGTTGCTCGGAATGAAGTTACGGCGCCGTACCTCGGCTGGATCGATTCCGGTCTCGGCCGCGATTAGATCCATTACGCGTTCGATCAGGAAGGTGGCTTCCGGCCGGCCCGCTCCCCGGTATGCGTCCGTCGGCGTCTTGTTCGTGAACACGCCGCTCAGATGTACTTCCAGGTTGGCCAGGCGATAGCAACCCGGCAGCATGAGCACCGTGAGCGTGGGAACCACGGGCGTCAGCAACTGGTGGTAGGCGCCGAGATCCTGGACGAGACGGACTCGCATTCCGAGTAGCCGTCCCTCCGAATCCGCCGCGATCTCTACTTCTGCGAGCTGGTCTCGACCGTGCGTGGTCGCGAGAAAATCCTCCGACCGGTCCGCCGTCCACTTCACTGGGCGGCCCAGCGTCCGCGCCAGGTGGGCGGCCAGGAACTCCTCGGCGTACACGTTCAGCTTGCTCCCGAAGCCGCCGCCAACCTCGGGCGCGATCACCCGGACGCCGTGCTCGGGCACGCCCAGCCCCACGGCTAGCTGAGTCCGCAGCAGATGGGGGATCTGCGTCGCGGACCACAGCGTCAGCTTCTCGAATCCGGCGTCGTACTGTGCGACGACCGATCTCGGCTCCAGCGCCACGGGGATTTGCCGCTGGTTCATCAGGCGCTGACGGATAACCACGTCAGCCCCGGCCAGAGCCGAGTCCATGTCGCCGGCGGAAAACGGAAACTCGTACGCGACGTTGGTGCCCTCCTCTTCATGGACGAGGGGAGAGCCGTCCGCCATCGCGCTCTCCAGATCCACGACGGCGTCCAGCGTCTCGTACTCCACCCGGACCCGTTCCGCTGCATCTCGGGCCAGGGAGGGAGACGAGGCGACGACCGCGGCCACGGCGTCACCGACGTAGCGCACCTTGTCGATCGACAGAGCTCGGTGGGGAGGCTCGGCGAGCTCCTCCAACGTGTGCGCTACCGGAAGGCCTCCGACAATCCCCTCCAAGTCCGCACCGGTGATTACCGCCAGGACGCCCTCACCGCCTTCGGCTGCCGAGACGTCGATCTCCTTGATTCGAGCGTGCGCATAGGGGCTCCGCACGAGGTGCATGAAGACCGTGCCGGAGAGCTTGATGTCGGCGGTGTACGTGGACGCGCCGGTAATCAGACGGGGATCCTCTTTCCGCCGGATCGGTGCGCCGATCTGCTTGGGCGTGGTTGCCGTTTCCATCGTCAGCTCCCCATCTCGGCAGCCGCGCTCTGCACGGCGCGCACGATGTTCTCATAGCCTGTGCAGCGGCAGAGATTCCCCTCGAGCCCGTGCCGGATCTCGGCCTCGGTAGCGTCCGGTTTCAACTCCAGGAGCTCATGGGCGGCCATGATCATCCCGGGCGTGCAGAAGCCACACTGCAGGCCGTGCTCGTCCCAGAACGCCCGTTGCAAGGGGTGCAGGCCGTCGGAGCCGTCGCCGTCCGCCAGCCCCTCGATCGTGGTCACGGCCCGTCCGTGGGCCTGTACGGCGAGCATGGTGCACGACTTCACGGCGCGACCGTCGACCAGGATCGTGCAGGCCCCACATAGGCTGGTCTCACAACCGATGTGGGTCCCCGTAAGGTCCAGGACGTCACGGAGAAACTGGACGAGTAGCAGGCGGGGCTCCACTTCCCGTGAGTACTCACGGCCGTTCACCGTTAGAGCGATTGTTCGCTTCATCTCTCTCTTCCGTATGCAGGTCGGCCGGGCCCGGTCGCGTAGGCAAAGCCACGGGCGGCCAGGGAGGTGCTGATGGAGAAGCCAAGCTAGCGAGCCCTAAACGAGGCCTCAAGACGCGTGTTGAACCGATAATCCGGGCGTGTGCAATCCTCGCGCAGCACGGCAAGTTTTGCACTTTCCCACACCGCCGGCCAGTCCGCTGCCAATTTGTTAACGAGCAGCTGAATAGCCCGCCAATAAAGGCTTCCGCACCGCAACGGGCTGTGCAAGACCCCCCTGAAAACGGCGTGGCACGCTCCCTCCACAGAGAACCGGCCAGCAGAGGTTCACAAACCGAATTGGCCATGCGGCCGGGAGGCACCATGCTGGAACTGTTCACGGCGCTATGGAACGACGAGTCCGGTCAGGATCTCGCCGAGTACGCGCTACTGCTCGCCTTCATCGCGATCGCGGTCGTTCTGACGCTTCCCCTCTTGGGGACGGCGATCGACACGATCTTCCAGAACATCGAGCAGGAGCTGCAGGCAGCTCCGGGCGGCTCGGGCGGCTCCTAAGCCCAGCCAGAGCCGGACTAGGCAGCAGAAGGCTATTCGCCCAGCTGCCTACCGAATGCGGGGAGCCGGGGTCGGTCGCGTACTGATTCCGGCTCTTTTCGCCACGACGATGAACCGGCCGTCGTCCCGACCGTCCAAAGACGTCTAGAGACGGAAAACCTCGAGACGGCAGTCGACAACCTCAGGGAAGGCGCCCCGAATGATCGACCTGCTGCTGACGATTGGGCTCATAGCCATGTGCATGGCCGCCGTTTGGTCCGATGTTCGGACCGGGCGGATCCCGAACGTCCTGACGCTGAGCGGCCTGGCCCTCGCGCTGGCGCTGCGAACCGTGAGTGGCCTCGGCCCTCTCGGAGCAGGGCTCTCCGGTGCCCTTCTCGCCCTCCTGCTTTCGATCCCGCTTTTCCTGATCGGAGGCCTGGGGGGAGGCGACGTGAAGCTTCTCGTCGCCGTCGGAGCCTTCCTCGCTCCATCCCAGCTTTTCGTAGCGCTCGCCGTGACAGCCATCACGGGCGGCTTCATCGCCCTGATCGCCGTCATTCGTAAGCGGGCGCTTGGCAGGACCCTCGCGAACGCGTGGCGGATCGTGAAGACGGCGATCCTCGCGGCGCTCTTCCGCACCGTCCCGCGGAGCCCCCTGCCTACAGTGCGCACACCTGGCGCGATCACGACGCCCTACGGCGTGGCGATCGCAGCCGGCGCAATCGTGGGGGTGTTGTTGTGATCAAGCGCGCTCGTCGGATCCGGAACCGTAGATGTGACGACCATGGTCAGTCACTGGCCGAGTTTGCGATGATCCTCCCGATCCTGTTGGCCGTTCTGGTCGGGATCATGGAGTTCGCCAACGCCTGGCGGACATACCAGGTGATCACGAACGTCGGCCGTGAGGCGGCGCGAGTGGCCGTCCTTCCGACGAGCACGAACGCGCAGGTGCAAGGCATCGTCGATAACGGCCTGAACCAGGCCGGTCTCGATGCCAGCAGCGCGACGACCTCGCTCGGACTCTGCAACGGCGCGTGCACGGGTCGTCCGGACACGGTTCAGATCGACTACCCCTTCCAGTTCAGGTTTGTCGGGCCCGTCATAGCGCTCGCCTGTCACGGCTGCGGCGGCCCGGCTGGCTCGATCACGCTGTCCACGATGTCAACCATGCGCAACGAATAGGCACGGGACACTATGAAAAGAAAGAACATGACTCTGGTGCTGGGCCTGGCCCTCATATGCGGCGGCCTGGCGGCATACCTGTCCTTCACGTACCTGCGGTCCTCCGGCGCGTCCGGAGTCGCAGTAGCGTCCGAGCCTGCTTCCTCGCAGGTCATCGTCGCGTCTCGTGATATGGCGATCGGGCGGGTTCTCACGCCGTCCGACATCAAGCAGGTCGACTGGCCGGCCGGCACACTGCCGCTCGGTTACGCCGGCTCTCCGGCGGAAGTCGTCGGGCGGGGGCTGCTCATGCCCGTGCGCGCCAACGAGCCGCTGCTCACCAACAAGCTCGCCCTAAAGGAGGCGGGTGGCGGTCTGACGATCACCATCCCCGAGGGCAAGCGTGCGATGAGCGTCAAGGTCGATGAAGTCATCGGCGTGGCAGGCTTCGTCCTTCCGGGGACGCGCGTGGATGTCCTCGTGACCGTTGATCAGCAGGCCAAGTACGAGGAACCCACCACGAAGGTCATCCTCCAGAACATCTCGGTTCTCGCGGCCGGCCAGACCGTCCAAAAGGACGAGCAAGGCGAGCCGGTGACCGTCACCGTCGTCACGCTGGTCGTCACGCCGGAAGAGGGCGAGAAGCTCGCGCTCGCGGCCACCAAGGGCCGCATTCAGCTCGCTCTTCGCAACGGCCTCGACCTCGATACGGTCCAGACGGAGGGGATCCGCTCCAGGAGCCTGATCGCAACGCGGCGGCCGGTCGTGTCCGGACCGAGGCGTCCATCCGGCATCCAGGTCCGGGTGTTCAGAGGGCCTGAATCCAGTACCTCGACGGTCGAGGGAGGAGGAGGTTGATGAAGCCCTCATTGGTTTCGGAAAGGTCGAGATCGATGCGTACGGTCTGGCGTCTCATGCCTGCTCTGATAGCGGCGGCCGCTCTCGTCGCGATCCCGACCTCCCTCTCCGGTCAGCAGGTAGAGCCGGCGACGGTGCTGCGGGTGCCGGTGGGCAATTCGTCGGTGGTGATGCACGGTTCGATACTGGACCGGGTGTCGATCGGCAATCCGGAGATTGCGGATGCGGTGGTGGTGTCGGCGCGGGAGGTGGTGGTGAACGGGAAGGCAGCGGGGACGACGTCGTTGCTGCTGTGGGACCGGGCGGGCGGCCGAGCGGTCTACCAGGTCCGGGTGACGGCGGATGCGCCGATGCTGGAGCGAGAGTTTCGCTCGCTGTTTCCGGGCGAGGATATCCGGGCCCGAGCGGTGGGCAACACGGTGATTCTAGAGGGTGAGGTCGCCGATCCGCTGATGGCGCAGCGTGCGGTGTCGGTGGCGCAGGGACTGGGGGCCGAGGTGACGGTGTTGGATCACATCTCGGTGCCGCGTCCGAACCAGGTATTGGTGCAGGTGCGGTTTGCAGAGGTGAGCCGCAATGCGCTGCAGGAGCTCGGGACGAACCTGCTCATCTACGACGGCGAGAACGTGAAGGCGATTCTCGGGTCGGGCGATGTGGCGAGGTCGCGCGGCTCGACGGGAGGGGGAGGCGTGGGAGACGGGGGCGGCGGAGCGCCGACCCAGATCGCGGACAATCCGCTCGGGTTTACCGACGTGGTGAGTGACGCGGTGAACTTCTTCATTTTCCATCAGCCTTCGGGCCTGGGCGCGTTCATCCGGGCGCTGCAGCAGCGGGGACTGTTCCGGTCGTTGGCGGAGCCGTCGTTGCTCGCGGCGAGCGGAGACAGTGCGACGTTCCTGGCGGGCGGAGAGTTCCCGTATCCGGTGCTGCAGGGCGGGACGGCGTCCAACGCGGTGACGATCCAGTTCAAGGAGTTCGGGATCCGGCTGAACTTCAAGCCGCAGATCATGAACTCGGGGATGATCCGACTGTCGGTCGCGCCGGAGGTCTCGCAGCTGGACTTCGCGAATGCGGTGCAGATCTCGGGCTTCCTGATTCCCTCGCTGCTGGCGCGCAAGGCGGAGACGACGGTCGAGCTGGCCGACGGTCAGACGTTCGCGATCGCCGGGCTGGTGGACAACTCGATGGCCAAGGCGGTGACGAAGGTACCGATCCTCGGGGACATCCCGATCCTCGGCTACCTGTTCAAGTCGGAGGAATTCCGGCAGAACCGCACGGAGCTGCTGGTGCTCGTGACGCCC
>JBDHGL010000058.1:0-24524 GCA_039589875.1 Gemmatimonadota bacterium | reverse complement strand
TCCGCGCTTATGCCGGCTACGCCTTCCGCAGCACCGCGGTGGGCAGCCGTACTGGCGGCCGGGAGCCGCTCGTGCAGCATCCGGATGTCGCGCCCCTGCTCGTTTCGCTCTTCCGCGCACGATTCGATCCGCTATGGCCCGGAGACCGGGGAGAGGAGATCAGGAAGATAGAGCGTCGCTTCGACCGGGCCCTGGGCCCCGTCCGAAGCATCGAGCACGATCGGACCTTCCGTCGCCTCCTGGCTCTCGTTCAGGCCACCGTTCGGACCAACTTCTTTCAGCCGGCGGCGCAGGGTCTCAGGTCGACGATCGCCCTCAAGTTCGAGTGCTCCAAGGTCGAATTCCTCCCCCGGCCGCGACCTCGGATCGAGGTTTACGTTGACAGCCCGTACACGGAGGGCGCTCACCTGCGGATGGGCTCCGTTGCCCGCGGCGGCATCCGCTGGAGCGACCGTCACGAGGACTTTCGCGTGGAGGTTCTCGGGCTGGTCAAGACGCAGCAGGTGAAGAACGCCTTGATTGTTCCAGGGGGCGCGAAGGGAGCGTTCATCGTCAAGACTCCGCCGCCGGACGGGCTGTCGATGCGGGAAGCGGCCGTCGACAGTTACAAGGAGTTCATCGGGGCTCTGCTCGATCTCTCGGACAATCTCCAGGATGGAGCCGTCACGCATCCTGCCGAGACGGCCAGATGGGACGGTGACGATCCCTACCTCGTCGTGGCGGCGGACAAGGGCACGGCGACGCTCTCCGACACCGCCAACGAGCGTGCCGCGGATCGCGGTTTCTGGCTGGGAGACGCGTTCGCTTCCGGCGGCTCGCAAGGATACGACCACAAGGCGCTGGGCATCACGGCAAAGGGTGCGTGGGAGTGTGTGAAGCGACACTTCCGCGAGCTCGGCATAGATATCCAGACGGAGGCATTCACCGTCGCCGGAATCGGTGATATGAGCGGAGATGTCTTCGGAAACGGGATGCTGCTCAGCCGGCAGATCAGGCTTCTGGCGGCTTTCGATCACCGGCACATCTTTCTCGATCCCGATCCCGACCCGGAAGCGAGCTGGGAGGAACGGAAGCGGCTCTTCGAGGCAGCCGGGTCCTCCTGGGCCGATTACGATTCCCACGTTTTGAGCGAGGGTGGAGGAGTATACGAGCGCGGTGCGAAGAAGATCGACCTTTCGCCCGCGGCGCGAGCCAGCCTCCAGCTCGAAGACCCCGACGTCGGGGACGGAAGCCGCGCCGGTGGGCTGAACGGAGAGGACGTCGTTCGAGCCATTCTGAAGGCGCCGGTGGATCTTCTATGGAACGGGGGCATCGGGACGTATGTGAAGGCGAGTGACGAGACGCACGCGGATGTGGGCGATCCGAATAACGACGGCGTTCGCGTGGATGCCTCCCAGCTGCGGACGCGAGTCGTGGGGGAGGGGGGAAACCTCGGTTTCACACAGCGTGCGCGAATCGAATACGCACTGGCCGGCGGACGGATCAACACGGATGCGATCGACAACTCGGGGGGTGTGGACCTCTCTGACCACGAGGTGAATCTGAAGATCCTCCTCAACGCCCCGCTCTCCGATGGGCGGATCGATGCGGACGAGCGAAACCGACTTCTGCAGGAGGTCGCTGAGGATGTGGTGGAGGATGTGCTCGAGAACAGCCGCTCACAGAGCCTTGCTCTGAGCCTTGATGAGCGGCGGGCGCGGGAAGGCCCCGACGAGTTTCACGATACCCAGACGCAGCTCGAACGGATCGGTCTCTTGGATCGCGACGTCGAGGTTCTGCCCGATGCGGACCGCTATGCCGAGAGGATCGATGAAGAGGCCTTTTTTACGCGCCCAGAGCTCGCGGCCCTCCTTGCGTACGCGAAAATGCAGCTCAAGTCTGAAGTACAACGATCTGTCCTCGCCGAAGATCCCGCCTTGCTGGAGCTTCTCCGCTCCTACTTCCCAGAAAAAGCACTGGTCGTAGACGCGACGCAGTCACCGGAAGACCTGCTCACTGCACACCCGCTCAAGGCTCGCCTGATCGCCACGGAGCTGACGAATCGCTTCGTGGACTGCATGGGGAGCACTGTGCACCTGCGGCTGGGGCGCGAGACCGGCAGGGCCGGGTGGGAGATTGCCCGCGCGTGGTTTGCGGCGGGCGTCATCGCCGACGTCGACTCACTGTACGAGCACCTGGCGCCTCTCGAGGTCGAGGTCCCTGCCGGCGTGTTCTATCAGTGGCACTTTTCGATCGCGGAGGCGCTGGAGCGAAGCGCGCTTTGGATTCTGGCCAACGGCGAGCCGACGTGGACCAGCTCGGAGACGATCGAATGGCTCGGGGCGCCGGTCCGTGAGCTGCGTATGGCCCTGCCCCAGATCCTGCCCGACGCCTATCTGTCTGAGCTGCAGGGACGAGTGTCACTTCACGAGATGGACGGCCTTCCGACCTTACTCGCTCGCCACATGGCGACTCTGGGCAGCTTGGACGAACTGCTGCCGGCCGCCCGCCTTACGCGCCTGTCCGGAGTGGCCGCTTCCACGGTCGGGGCCCTTTATTTCCACGTTGCCGAGGAGGTGGGGTACCGGTGGCTGCTGGATCAGCTGGCGACGCTGACGGCGAAGGATCTGTGGACACAGCGAGCGGCCAAGACGATGAGGCTGGAGCTCGAGCAAGCCGTCACCGCGATGACGGCCAGCGCATTGGAGAGTCTAGCGTCCGAACCGTCCGTGGAGGCGGCCGATCTCGGAAGGTCGGAAAAGGAGCAGGTCGAGCGGGCGCTCGCGAGCTTCAGGGAACGGTTCGGAGACGAGCTCGGCTGGAGCCGTCGCGTTCTCGACGACGTGCGAGCCATGGATGAACCCACCCTGCCGGCGCTGATGGTGGCCGTGCACGCGATTCGGCAGCGGCCGCACAAAGACGACTGAGGATGGGACCGGGAGACCGGGCCTGAGAGCAGCTCAGAACCTGAGCGAGAAGGCCAGAGTGAGAGACCCGTCCCGTCCGAGGCCGACGCTAGCCTCTGCTGGTGGACTTCGGTTGAATTCCTCCCAGCGTTCTGTCTTTACGGCGGCTCCGATGCCGGCCCCGATCCCCGTGCCCAGCGCGGCGATCGCAAAGCCGGCGCCCAGGATGACCGCGGCATCGCTCGTACCAGCGGCGCAATCCTCGCCGCTCGCACAAGCAACCCCGGCCCCGATGCCGATCGCTAGTCCCGCGAGGGCACCGACCCAGGCGCCTGTGCCGATGTTGGAGCTCTCGCCCAGACTAATCTCGACTTTCTCGATCTGGTCTAGAGGTATTCGCTGCTCAGTGCCGCTCGCCTCGACTAGGACGGCGTCTTGGCTCCAATCCGCAACCGTTCCCACCAATTGTGAGATTCTCGGCGTCGAGCGCTCGGGGGAGCTCTCCGGGAAACTGATCCTGACGCGTGTACCCGGTTGTGGCTCCCCGACCTCATTGAGATCCTGGGCGGAAACCGGGGAAGCCAAGGCGAAGCTCAGGAACAGGAGAATGGAGTGACGTGCCATCAAGGAAAAGTAGTGCCCGCTCCAATTACCCATCAAGGCGCCGAACGACGACCAGAAGGCTGCACGTCAGCGCTAGCTGCGGGCGCTTCAATGTGAAGCACCCAGTCGCCCGAATCGGGCGTCTCGATCAGGATCTCGGGCTTGACGTCGAGCACAAACGAAGACGAGTAGGTTCCTTCCCTGGGGTCGTACCAGCGCGCTTCCAGACCGCCGGGCCATCCAGACAGGTCGAGGCTGACTTCGCTCCCTTCCTTCACGTACACGATGCCTGTTCTGTGCATGTCGACTAGTGCCCATGCGTTGGGGCTGTTCGTGAGCTCGGTGGTTGGCTGCAACGCTGCGATGTCGAGTGCCGCGACGAACTCCGAAAGAGGGCGAAGGAACGCGCCCGTGCCGGATCCCGCAGCGCCCGCCATGAAGGCGGCCCAGGTCTTCGTACGGTTCAGCGCGTTCTCTTCGCCCAACGCGAACTCCTCGTTCAGCAGCGGCTTCGCGGCGAGGTTCCGGTTTCGGAGACCTGCCTCGTAAATACTGTCTGGTTCATTCCAGGTCTGGACGACCAGATAATCGACCCAGTCGGCATCGGGGAAGGAGAAGTCGCCCGTACGTCCATGTACGCTCACCATGCGGTTCCAAGGATTCACTGACTGTGTGAAGGCGCCCAGGCGGTCGACCTCATCAGCCGACCATCCCTCCTGCCACTCCAGCATCAGGATGAAGATGGTGTTTACCAGCGGAGAGAGGCGTGCCATCGCGTACGACACCAGGCGCTCCTCTTCCTCCCTTTGGAGGGAGCCGAAGCGGGAGTCATCTGCAAAAAACCAGAGCGCCGCTACGATGCCGGCGTCCCGGAGTTCGAGCAGCCACCGCTCGTACGCATGCCACCTGTCAAGTGCGAATCGTGATTTATCATTCGAATCCGACGAACCGGTCCAGGGAGTCGTCGGCAAGTTCCCGCCGTAGTCGCCACGGTTTGCGATATAGATGTTCATCCTATTGACGCCCATGGCGCGATGCCGTGCGAGCATCGCAGCGCGATCGGCGTCGGTCAGTGCTTCCGAAAAGAAGGTGTGGGAGAACTCGAGTGGGGCAGGGGCGTCCACGTCGAGAAACTTCGCGATAAGGTAGACGGCTTCGCTCTCCTGAAAAGCGAAACGTCGCCCATTCTCCGGGGCGACGACCATCGGTCCCGAGCGGAAAGGCCCCTCCATTTCTCCCCCACAATCTACCGTGCCCTGGAGGCCATGCAGCGCCGGCAGATCACTCCGGGAGGTCCACGTCCACGTGCCCTCCTCGTCGAGATAGAGGCGCAGCTTGAAGACGTCTCCAACGGCGCCGCCCTCTCCGTCGCCATCGAAGAAGCCGAAGACGACCAACCGGCGACCGGAAGGCGACCGCACGTCTGCCGAGAGACTCACATTGAACGGATTCTCCGAGCCGCTCTCGGCGCTGAACGTCGTTCCCGATCGCAGTTGGATGTCCACCACGCCGAATCGAGGAGTGGTGCCTCCGCTGGGTACGTTTGGGGGCGCGGCTGTCGGAGACTCGGACGAAGGCCCGTCACATCCCAGCGTGGCGATGGAAGCCATGGCGAGCCCCCGGAACGCTGCACCGGCTCGATCGCGCAGGCGTGCCTTGCGGGTTCTCGACCGCTCGTTGTTCTGATTGGCGCTTGTCGACATTCTGGTCCTGTGGTTTAGGGACCACACTGCGGGAGTCCGAGGGCGGCAGCCCTGATCGGTCGGCTCTCCGCGGGCGTCCGGTGTCGCTTTTTCCAACGGGCAGCGGCGTTACGCAGGCTCCGACCTTCGCGCTGGACGCGTTCTTGCGCGAGGCTGAGAAGAACGCAACCCTTGAAGGTCATTGTCTATAGTAACTTCTCAAACCTATGCGCCGGTAACGAGATGTGTGGAATAGCAGGGGTCGTCTCCGCGGATCCGGAGCTACGGAAACGCGTAGGCGACATGGTGGCCGCGATTCGACATCGCGGTCCGGATGAAGCCGGCGTCGTCGATCTGGGCCAGCTGGCCCTGGGCACCGCCCGTCTTGCCATTCTGGACCCGAAGCACGGCCACCAACCGATGTCCACGGACGACGGGCGTATCACCGTCGTGTTCAACGGAGAGATCTACAACTACCGTTCTCTCCGGCAGACCCTCGAAGCCGATGGAGCTCGTTTTCGAACCGACTGCGACACCGAGATCCTGCTTCACCTGTACGATCGCTACGGTAGCGATCTGCTAAACCAGCTCGACGGCATGTTCGCGATTGGGCTGTGGGACGCACCGAAGCGGCAGCTTCTCCTGGCGCGCGACCAGTTGGGTCAGAAGCCGCTCTTCTACAGCGAAACCGGCGGCGCGCTGGCCTTTGCCTCGGAAATCAGAGCTCTCCTCACCCTCGGACTCGTCGAACCGAAGACCGACTTGGAGGCGCTATATCATTACCTCTCCCTTCGGTTCATCCCGGACGACAGAACCCTGCTACAGGGTGTCCGGAAGCTACAGGCCGGGCATTGCCTGATCCTGGACGCCGATGGCTGCCGAAAGCAGCGCTACTGGTCCCTGGACAGGCTACCGGCACTGGAAGGATCGGACTCGGAGATAATAGACGCGGTCGATCTTAAGCTGAGAGGCGTAGTAGAGGCTCACCTGCAGAGCGACGTTCAGGTGGGGAGCTTCCTGAGTGGCGGCATCGACTCGAGTCTAATCACGGCGATGGCCTGTAAGTCCAGTCCAGCAAGCCTACCGACATTTTCCGTGGGCGTGAAGGAGGATGACTTCAACGAGCTCCCCTGGGCGAGGCGGGTAGCGAAGCAGTACCAGACACACCATCACGAGGAGATTGTCGAACCCGACCTGGTAGAGATCCTTCCGGACATCGTATGGCACCTGGAAGAACCCGCTGATCCGTTTGCGGTCGGAGTGTACGTGGCGTCCGCGCTCGCGAGCAGGCACGTGAAGGTGGTGCTAAGCGGCGACGGCGGGGACGAGCTCTTCGCGGGCTACGATCGCTATTGGGGCAACCGACTCGCTACTTCCTACGGTTTCGTGCCCAGCTTCATTCGGGAAGGCTTCCTGCAGAAAATAATCGGTGTTGTACCCGAGACGTTTTCCTACAAGAGCACGGCGGAAAAGCTAAAGTGGATCCAGCACATGGCCCGCTTCGACGGAGGTCAGCGATACGCCGAGAGCATGAGCTTCTTACGATTCAAGGATCAAGACAAAGCTCGCCTCTTTTCGCGGGAAGCGAGAGAGAGCCTGACGGGCGTTCCATCGGCGGAGAAGATCCTGCTTCATTACGAGTCAGCCGAAGATGCCGACCTCGTCTACCGAATGCTCTACACGGACCTGATGACCCGGATGCCGGGCCACCTACTTCCGATCGTCGACCGCATGTCAATGGCTCATGGTGTCGAAGTGCGCGCTCCTCTTCTCGAGCACCGGATGGTTGAGTTCGCGATGAGAGTGCCGAGTCGCCTGAAACTGCGAAAGGGCCGGCTGAAGCACGTGCTGCGCGAGGTAGCATCGAGATATTTGGATGACGAGCTCGTCAACCGAGGCAAGCAAGGCTTCGGCTTCCCGATAGCTCATTGGCTTCAGCACGACCTCCGCGGAACGCTTGATAGGACCATCGAATCATCATCTTTCGTAAAAGACGGTGTGTTTGATGGCGCATACCTCCGCGAGCTTCGCGACGACCACACGCAGGGCCGCAGCGATCACAATCTCCGTCTTTGGTTGATCCTCAACCTCGAGATATGGCATCGTTTATTCGTGGACGGCTGGAGCGTTGATGCGACGGCAGGCTGGATTCGTGATCTTCGAGGCCGGTCGGCGGAAACAGCGCGGGTTGTGGCACAATAGGCGGCAGTTCGAGAGGCTTATGCCGTTGCGAGCTCCGTGTCTTCCGCCCTCGCCTCCTTAACCGTCGGTCCGATCAGGTTGGAGGACAAATAGCCGTTTTCTCGGTACCAATCGGCGGTTCGCACAAGCCCCTCGAGGATGCCGATCCTGGGTTCGTACCCTAGCTCGCTCTTGGCCTTGTCGATGGAAAAGGCTCTCACCTGCCGGAACCATGACGCGCGCCGTCTGAACAGCGGAGGCGCAATGCGGAGTGGCTTGCAGGCCAGTTCACAGCCCGTTGAGGCGAGGTAGAGCGGCCAATACGGGTAATGTCTCAACTTGACGTCGACACCGATGGATCGGCCGACGAGCCGAACGAGATCGTTGAGCGTGTAATAGTGCTCATCTGCCGCGATATATGCTTGGCCGGGACGTCCCTTTTCCGCTGCTAGAAGAAAGCAATCCACGAGGTTGTCGATGTATACCGGGTGGTATGTCGTCTCGCCCGAGCCGAACATCGGAAACGCCCCCGCGCTGCACCGCCGGAACAGCATGAAGAAGCGCTCCGGATCGCCTGGTCCGTAGATGGCCGTCGGACGCACGGTCGTAGCCTCGAATCCGGTGCGCGTGACGATGTCGTTGACGACCCTCTCGCCCTCCCACTTGGTGTACTGGTAGTAGTCGGCCGGAGCGATCGGCGAATCTTCGTGGCCGGGCGGATTCTGAATGTGGCCGTGAACGCCCTGCGTAGAGCAGTAGACAAACTTGCGCACTCCGTTCTCGTAGGAGTTTTCGCACAAATGTCGCGTACCCTCGACATTCACGCGCCAGTAGAGCTCCTTGTTTGCGTCGATCTTCCTGAAAGCGGCCGCGAGGTGGTAAACGACATCCGCCTTGCTCTCCTCGACTGCTTGACGGCAGAAATCAGGATCCTCGATCGATCCGAGACGCATGGTGGCTCCGAGATCACCTAGCTCCTCGAAGAAGAGTCCTTTCGCGTTGTCGAGGGCCAGTACATCGTGACCGTCTTCAAGAAGTCGTCGCACGAGGTGGCTGCCCGTGAAACCGGTTCCTCCAGTGACGAGTACGTTCATCGGTCTTCCGCCGCCGCACCGCGAGCAGAAGCCGTGTAGGATGGGATCTCAGAAGCGGAGGACTCTGCCGTATCGGTCCGCACGCGCGACTCCACGTATTCGTAGAGGCGGCGAACCCGACGCCGGTGCGCGTCGAACGTGTGCTGCTTCTCCACGAAGGTCACGCCCGCCCGACCCAACTCGGCTCTCAGTTCAGGGTTCTCGACCAGCAGGCGGATCGCGCGACCGAATTCTGCGGGCTCGGGCGGTGCCAGCAGTGCCACGGTGTCGTCCAGAATCTGGTTGTGCGTCGGAAGGTCGAGATCTTCATCGGCGTGTTCGACATGGCTATCCTAGGCGAGACGAGGATGTCCGCCTCCGCCAGAAGTTCGTCCAGCCTGTTTGCGGGCCACGGGCCTATGAAGTGCACACGCTCGGATATCCCGAGAGATCGACTCTTGGCTTCGTAGTGGCGGATATGGCGCTGCTGACCGCCAGCGATCACGAGTTCGACAGGCAGCCCATCGCCTTCAGCCTTCGAAAAGGACTCGAGGAGGAGATCAACCCCCTGGTATCGCTCGAGGTTGCCGACGTACACCAGGAGCTGCCCCTGAACGTTCAGCGACTGCCGGAGATGTCCCTCTGGCTTCTGACTCGGGCCGCCAAGCTGTGAAATGTCGTAAAGCGTCTCGACGAATGGCGCCCCCTGATCGCGAGCCAGGTCGGCAAGCGCGTTGCACACGGGGGCAGCTGCGGCGGCTTCGCTCAGAGCGGCGCGCTCCACTCGGTCGAGAGCACGTCGGAACGGTCTCAGAAACGCCCATTTGGTGGCCGTCTGCTCGGCCAGGCCCGAGTCCATATCGTAAATGTATGGAATGCCCAGCCAGCGCTTGAGCAGGAGGGCGATGAATACCGCCTCCTCCCCGGCGTGGATGATGTCTGGCCGCTTCTGCCGCACTAATGCGAGTGCGGCCCCGACCATGAAGATGTCCGCGACGAGCTTCTTGACGGACATCCCGGGCCCGATATGGCCCAGCCATCGGGATCTCGCCCTATGGAGGGTAACGCCTCGGTACGCTCTCTCTTCGCCTTCGTGATAGCAGAGAGCCCGAATCTCATGGCCCTCCTCGCTCAGTGCTCTCAGGAGGATATCCAGATCAATCGGGGTTCCCCGATCGATGTAGTAGGGATGCGGAGCTAAAACTAGTATGTGCAATCGGTTACCTATTGTGTCGCCACAGGAATGTCGAGCACTCGGCTGAGCTCGAGATCTCGTCTGCCTGCCTCGAGGTCCATAAGGCTGCAGACCATGCGGCCAATCCTCAGAAGATCTTCGCGAGCATAGACGCCGTCCATCCTCCGGTGGACCGCATCGTCCGCATGCACGACGGACTCGTCTCGCACCACTGACGCAATCCGATCTGCAAACGCCTCTGGGTGCTCGCGGCTCGCGGCTCCGGCGTTCACCAGAATCTCCGCCTCGCCCCTACTCGGTCGACGCTTGCGACCGCTGGACGACAGCGACCGAGTTCGCTCGGGAAACGCCTTTCTGAGAACGCGGTCGGCCGTTCGCCGAGCCGTCGTCCATTTGATCCCGACCACACTGTATACGCCGTTCGGCTCCAATATCTGCGAGTGGTCGACAATGAGGGCCCTTCGCGTGGTCGTTACAGATCCCGCCTGTTTCGCCGGCAGGAAGCCGGAATAGACTTTCACGACTTCAAGGTCACCTCGGGTATAGGTGGTCGCGTCGACCAGTTCATCGAGAAAGTGTCGGATCGCTTGATCGGATACGGTCGGTTCCTCGTTGTCGCCGCTTGTTGGGAGGTGGGCAGTCCCGGCTAGCAGGCGGTCTTTCCACGGAACCAGAAAATACATGCCATGCGCTCCGGTCCTCGAGGGCACCGCCACCGCGGCGGCCGGAGGTGCCGGGCAATCGAGAAGCAGATTGAATGCCAGACTCTTGGCGAACAGAGCGGGATGCGCACCGAGGAAGGAAGATGCGACCGATTCTACCCAGGGGCCCGCACAGTTGATGACCGTCCCGGAACGAAACACGAACTGCCCTTTCGTAGACCGGTCGGTGGCGCTTACCCCCCGAACTCGTCCGTCCTCGACCTGTAGGCCCGTCGCCTCTACATAGTTGAGCATCGTAGCCCCGCACGATGCTGCCCAGCGTAGGATCTCGATCAGAACGCGCTCGGAGCTCAACATGATGGCGTCATGCCACATGGCACCGCCCCGAACTTCTCCACTGACGGCTTTGCCAACCAAGTCGACGGTCAGGCCGGAATCGAGTACCCGGGACCGTGGTATGCGCCGGCCCGAATCCAATGCGCGATTGTGTCGGCCGGAAAGCGCGTCGTTCAAGCCGAGCGCTGCCCGGAAGAGGGATGCTTGGCGCCATCCCTTTCCATCCAAGGGCAGGACGCAGCGCTGCGGACGTACCAAGTCTGGGAAATGGCGGAGGTACCAGCTTCTCTCTTTCGCCGATTCGACAAAGCGTGGTAGATCCGCCTGCCTCAAGTAGCGCAAGCCCCCATGGACCATTTTGAGTGTGGCGGAGCTCGTATGGGAACCGAAATCATCTCTTTCGAGCAACAGCACGCTCAGACCGCGCATCGAGGCCTCCAGCGCGACGCAGGCTCCTTGGATGCCTCCTCCCACGACGATGAGGTCGTAGTCCTGCTGTGCAGCAGCTCCCGGCGACCGCGCTAAACGACTCACGGAGCACGCCTTGAAGCCTTGCGACGGCGCAGCTTCAACGCCTGCATGCGAAACTGGAGGCTCAGGTTGGGCAGGAGCGCCTCGCGGGCACCAAACGGCTCAACCGGCCCGCGGGAACGCGACAACTGGTCGAGCAGCGAGTGGCCCGGCCGGGTCGGGTCTAGTTCCCTCCTCAGCACGAAGCCGTAGCTCCCGATAACGCTTTCCTGTCCCGCAAACGGCAGTGGATCCGTGCCCGGGTATATCGGAATCCGGTGGTCGCGAGCCTTGCGAAAGTTCGGCGGAAGGCGGCCGGTTCTAGGCCGGTATGATGTGTCCCCGAGGGCGATACCGGTCGCCTCCGAAGACCCGAGGATTCGCTCCACGATTTTGCCGCGCCTGCCAATCCACTTTCCGAAGCCCCACGGCAGCACGGGCAGCCCGCCGTGCTCTGAAATGAAGGCTACCCCTTCGAGCAGGGGTAGACGTGTCGGTTGCGCAGTACATGCAAGCGCTAGCAGCTCGATCCCCTCCGGCGTCGTTACCTGGCGGCCCGCTACGAGAATCAGCTGCTCGCCGTCGTCTCGCGTGAGGGCCAACGAAATCGGCTCGCCCGTTTCGGATACCGACCATCGCCGCAGTTGCCGTGGCAAAGATCCGGACTGGAGGCGCGTGAAGACGTCATCGTCGCCCGCTTCCGCGAGCAGCAGAACCGAAAAGGAACTCCGTGAACAACCGAGTCTTTCCTTCCAGTACTGGAAGTTGCGCGCCGCACTGTCGAGGGCGAGATGAAGGTCAAAAACGCCGTACAGGTGAACGTGAGCGTCGATGAGGCTCATTTCGTTGCCGAGATTCGGTTTCTTCTCGTGTGGCATTCCCGCTCGCGAGCTGCTAATGCCGTGTTTCGGGCTGTCCTGCGCGCGCCGAATGCAGGGCACCGAGCTTGCGTAGCGAACCGTAAGATGCGTCATAAGATAGCGGCCGTCCGTATGTGCGGCGCGTCGTGTCGTTCTGGAGATCAACCTGGCAAACGGCGATCATAGGCAGCGATGCGCTTTCTCGGAATACACGACGGACAGACAAGCGGTGCAGCGATCGTGGAAGGTGGCCGGATCTTGGCTGCCGTTAGCGAAGAGCGATTGGCCCGCCTAAAGCATGCCAGGGGATTTCCGCGGCAGTCGATCGATACCGTGCTCCGATTGACGGGAACGGCGCCTTCGGATATCGCTGTTGTTGGCGTCGCGCAACGCAACATGTCGTTCCGGCCGGAGGTCGCAGGTTGGAAAGGCTGGTTCGAGGAGCGGGATACGGCCGATGACCTCCACTCGGCCTTCTTCCGCACAGCTTCCAGATTCGCCGGCACAGCCGCCAGGATGCCCGCACTGAAGGGCCTCTACTACTCCCTTCGGATTCCTCACTATGCTTCACGACGGAGAGCAATCCGGGACCTTCTGCGCGATGATTTCGGAATCTCCGCACCCGTCCAGTTTCTCGATCATCATCTATGCCACGCCGCCGGTGCCTACTATGCGAGCGGCCACGACGATGCTCTCGTCGTCACGATGGACGGTGGCGGCGATGGAAGTTCGTCCCACATCTACGCCGTTCGACGCGGGGAGTGGGAACGGTTGGGGACGGTGAGCTCGTACGACTCTTTGGGCAACTACTACGCGTACGTGACTGCGCTGTGCGGCTTCCGAGCGAAGAAACACGAAGGGAAGATCACGGGACTGGCCGCCCACGGAGAGCCGCTCTACTTGGATCTTTTCGAGCGTCTTGTCGACTACGACAGCGGAGCCACGGTCAATCGGGGAGGAGTCCTGTTTCGCGGCGCGCTGGACCGAATCAAAGCGGATCTTCCCTCAGAGTGGAAGCGGGAAGATCTCGCGTCGTCGATCCAGGAAGTGTCGGAACGGCTGGTGCGCAGGCACGTGCAGCACTGGATTCAGCAGACCGGAATGAGTCGTGTTGCCGCAGCTGGCGGTATCTTCGCAAACGTGAGGATCAATCAGGAGGTGCACGAACTTCCAGGCGTCGAGGCTCTCTCGATTTTTCCCGGCATGGCGGACGAGGGCCTGTCCGTGGGAGCGGCGTACCTCGTTGAACGGGAGCACGCTCCGGAGCCGAGCGGGTCGCGGGAACGGCTGCCGGATGTCTTCCTGGGGCCCTCGTTCTCCGAGGCGGAGATAGAGGCGGAGCTTCGCTCGGCGGGGTTGGATTTCGGGCGACCCGCCAACTTGGCCGACGAGGTCGCACAGGTGCTGGCGGATGGAGCCGTGGTCGCACGATTCAGCGGCCGCATGGAGTTCGGTCCGCGAGCGCTGGGGCACCGTTCCATCCTCTACCAGGCCACCGACCCGAGTGCGCAGGATTGGCTCAACGAGCTGCTCGACCGGACGGAGTTCATGCCGTTTGCTCCCGCCGTCCGAATGGAAGACGCTGAGGACTGTTTCTTCAACATGCACGGGGCGGTCGATACGGCGCGCTTCATGACGATCACCTTCGACTGCACGCCCTGGTTGCGTGACAGCTGCCCCGCCGTCGTACATGTGGATGGTACGGCTCGCCCTCAGCTGGTGGACCGAACGGAGTGTCCGGGGTTCTGGTCGATCATCGAGGCATACAAGCGGCGAACGAACCTGCCCGCCATCATCAATACATCCTTCAACATGCACGAGGAGCCGATCGTGTGCTCGCCTCGAGATGCGGTGCGAGCGTTTCTCTCCGCGGACATGGACTACCTGGCGATCGGCCCGTTCTTGGCCGCCGGCGCTGTGGGAACGGCTGCCATCCGAGAGAGATATGGGGCCGAGGCGGGGCTCAAACCGGTGCCGTGAGTAGCGACGAGACCAACATCCAGCATAAGGAAGAGGGCACAGCGGGCTCGCCCACAATGAAGCCCGAGATCTCGGGCCGCCGCCGTCGCTTCACCCCGTGGCTTCGCCTGGTCGTTGGCCTACTCCTCCTCGGGTTCTTGCTGCTTCGGTTTGATGTGCAGGAGATGTTGGCTGCCCTGCGGCAACCATCCTGGACGGGAATACTCGTTGCCTGCGCAGCTGTCATCGTCGCGAAGATAGTTCTCGCTGCGAGGTGGCGAGATCTCCTTGAGTCGATCGGGATTCGCCGCAGGCTGCGAGACCTTGTTGCTCTCGTCTATGTAGGCCTCTTTTTCGGCCTCTTCCTGCCGTCGGCGATCGGCGGCGATGTCGCTCGGGGCTACTACGTAACCGGGCCGAAGGACACGCTGGCGGAGTCCTTCTCCGTTCTTGTCGTGGAGCGGATTCTCGGCTTGCTCGGCCTTGTTGCCGTCGCCGCCGCCGCCGCGGCCGTCGAGTTGTCGCGCGACACTAGCCCGCTCCCGTCCGGTATGCTTGTGGGTTTCCTCGGATTCGGCTCGGCAATCGTCGTGGGAGGTGCAGCTTTCCTCGCCTGGAGAGGTTTGGGGAACCTCCTGCGCCCGCTATCACGATTCGGCGAGCGTGCTGACCGGGTGGTGACCGCCCTCGTCCGCGGCCTGGGGGTGCTGAGGCTACCTGAGACGCCGCGGCTGCGGCTCGTCTTCCTGTCCCTCCTGCTTCCGCTACTCGGGGTCGCCTTCTACCTCGGCTGTGCTCGCGCGGTCGGAGTACAGACTGCCGCTCTGGCCTTCTTCCTGATTGTGCCAGTCGCGGTGATCATCTCGATGATTCCGGTGACCTTGAACGGTCTGGGCCTGAGGGAAGGGGCCATGACAGGGCTCATGCTTCTCTATGGCGCGCAGCCGGACCGCGTCGGCGCCTTCGTCCTTCTGAGCCTGGCGGTTGCGACCCTATTCTCGCTGTTCGGCGGAGTGCTCCACCTCTTTTACCGGCCCCCATGGGAAAGGCAGGAAGGTGTGGCGACGCCGGCTACCTGAGAGACCCGGCCACGAACGAATCAGTACGTCGCCAGGTACGTATCTAGCTCCCACCCCGTGACCTGGGCGATATACTCCGACCACTCTTCCTTCTTGGCGGCCACGAAGTGCGTCAGGATGTGCTCTCCGAGCGCGGCCGTCAGCACGTCATCCTTCTCCAGGTCGTCGACGGCCTCCTTGAGGTTGGCCGGGAGTGATTCCATCTGGTACTTCTGGCGCTCCTCATCGCTCAGCTTCCAGACGTTGGTGTCGACGGGCGGGCCCGGATCGATCTGCTTGCGAAGCCCATCCAGACCGGCCGCCAGCTGCACGGCCGTTGCCAGGTAGGGGTTGCAGGACGGGTCCGGCATCCGGAACTCGACTCGCGTGCCGGCGCCGCGGCGCTCGGGCACCCGGATCAGCGGCGAGCGATTGCGGCGGGACCAAGCGATGTTGACCGGTGCCTCGTATCCCGGTACGAGCCGTTTGTAGCTGTTCACGATCGGGTTGGTGATCGCCGCGATCGCCCTCGCGTGCTTCTTCAGCCCGCCGATGTACCACCGCATCGCGTCCGAGATCTCGAACTCGGCCTCGGGATCGAAGAACGCGTTCTCCCCGTCAGAGAAGAGGGACTGGTGCGTGTGCATGCCGGAGCCGTTTTGGCCGAAGATCGGCTTCGGCATGAAGGTGGCGTGCAGATCGTGCGCCATCGCCGCGTTGCGGACGATGAAGCGGAAGGTGGCCAGGTTGTCCGCGGTCGAGAGGGCATCGGCGTACTTGAAGTCGATCTCGTGCTGCCCTGGCGCGACCTCGTGGTGGCCCGCCTCGACCTCGAAGCCCATCGCCTCCAGGTCGTTGATAATCATCCGACGCGTGCGTTCACCGAGGTCGACCGGCGTGAGATCGAAGTAGCCTCCGTGGTCGTGGGTGATGGTAGTCGGCTCGCCTTGACCGTTGCGATGGAAGAGAAAGAATTCGGCCTCGACGCCCGCCATCATCTCGAAGCCGAGGCCCGCAGCCTCTGTGGCGACTCGCTTCAGCGCCAGTCGCGGATCTCCCGCGAAGGGCGTGTCGTCCGGGTTGTACACATCGCAGATCAGACGAGCGACGCGTGCTTCCGGATTGCCCCATGGAAAGACGCGGAACGTGGCGAGATCCGGCTTGAGGAGCATATCGCTCTCCTCGATTCGGACGAACCCCTCGATCGAAGAGCCGTCGAACAGGATCTCTCCTTCGAGAGCCTTGCCGAACTGGCTGGCCGGCACCTCGACGTTCTTGGTCTGTCCCAGGATGTCCGTGAAGGTGAGCCTGAGAAAGCGAACGTTGAGCGCCCGGCAGAGCTCCAACACGCCGGCCGGATCGGGCTGTGTTCCGAGCTCCTGACCGTAACGGGAATAACGGGTCTCTTCCGCGTGCTCTGCTGGGGCGCCGAACAAGGTGTCGGATGCCATGGGTCTGCTCTCCTCCGCGCTAAGGTTGGCTCTTTTGCCCACAAGTGACGCTGTCATACCGATGTGCTCGCGGCCGCCGTTCGGCCAGCCGGTACGCGCTCAGGATAAGCAAGATCCGTGCGAACATCAACCATTGGAGGAAGTATCTATGAGTATCACATCTATATTCACATAATAATCCAACAAATACTGTCATATATGTTGTTTAGAAGGCCATATGACCACTCTGTCGTCGCGTTGGCGCAGGAATCCCATCCTCCGCTAGCTTTGGAAGACCTCTAGCTCGGCGGGCGCACGTGCCCGGCAGCATCCTCGATACCGGAACGTGATCTGACGACGACAAGGCCGAAGGAGACCGCCGGACCCGGCGACGGCTTGCTGCCCGCCTGGCTCAAGCCATTCCCGCGACGCACTTCGCTGCGTTCACAGCTCCTGGCTGGGCTGGCGATCCTGCTGACCATCGCCCTCTTCGCGGTAGCGGCCGGTATCTTCATCTGGCTCCCGATCGGGCTCTCAGCGGGTACGCTGGCGGGCGCGCTTCTCATCCTTATCGCGGTGGACGTCGGCCTGGTCGTGCTCTTCGGGGACTTCGTGTTGCGCAGGCTGGTCGTCGAGCCGATCGACCAGATGGTTCGGGAATCGGAGCGGATCGCCGGCGGCGAAGAGGCAACTCGCTTGGAGGGAGGCGGCTCGGACGAGCTGAGTCGTCTATCAACGAGCGTCAACGAGATGGCCGATCGCCTGATCCACAACCAGACGCTGCTGGCTGACAACGTCCGGTCCCTCGACGATACGAACCGCGAGCTCGTCGCAGCGCGGAGCGAGCTCGTTCGAGCCGAGAAGATGGTCTCGGTAGGCCGGCTCGCCGCCGGCATCGCGCACGAGATAGGCAACCCACTCGGAGCGATTCTGGGTTACGCAGACGTAGCGGAGCGGAGAAGCGGTGAGGACGAATGGATCGCCGGGGTCCGAGAGGAGGCGAAGCGGATCGACCGGATCGTCCGTGGTCTTCTGGACTACGCTCGTCCAAAGGCGGCCGCCGTGTCGGCTGTGGATGTCAACGAGTTGATCGGCCAGACGATCGATCTGGTCGACTCGCAGGGCAGGCTGAAGGGAATAGAGGTGAGAGCCGAGCTTGCCGAAGACATCCCGCGTGTTAGGGCCGATCGGTACCAGCTAGAGCAGGTGCTGGTCAACCTGCTCCTGAACGCGACGGACTCGATCGGCGAAGTCGACCGCGACGGCGTGATCCTGGTCAGAACGCGACGTGCACGCTACCGGTCTAGGCTTCCGGAGCTTCGTGCGCGTCGTAGTGATGACCCCGCCGGAGTCGATTACTCGCACCTGAGGCGAGTGCACGAGCCTCCCGAGGCGTTTCACCCATCCCTCCAGGACGGTGTTGCTGTGGCCCGCATCGAAGTCTCGGATAACGGAGCGGGCCTGCGCGACGACGACGCAGGGCGCATATTTGATCCCTTCTATACGACCAAGGAGCCGGGTCACGGCACGGGTCTGGGCCTAGCGGTGTCCGCGAGACTGATCGACGGGATGGGCGGCTACATCGAGGCCTCCGGCCGCCCGGAAAGTGGAGCCGTCTTCGCGGTCTCGCTGCCGGCGATCAATAGGATGGAGGAATCGAGCGGATGAAAGTGCTCGTCGTAGACGACGAAGCGGGCGTTCGCAGGACCGTGTCCCTCCTACTCGAGGAGGAGGGCTACGACGTCAGCGTGGCCGCCGACGGTAGGGAAGGTCTCGCGAAGGCGCTCGAGAACGGGGTCGATCTCGTTCTTTGCGATGTTCGCATGCCGCATGTCGACGGGCTCGAGTTCGTCGATCGCTACCGGGAGGAAGGCGGGCGCGGCCTGGTCATCGTGATGACCGCGTATGGCTCGATGGAGCTGGCCATCGACGCGATGAAGCGCGGGGCGTACGACTACCTGCCGAAGCCGTTCGACGCCGATCAGGTGCTACTTACGGTCAAGAAGGCGGAGGAGCGCGAGAAGCTATGGCGGGAGGTCGCCCGCCTGCGGCACCAAGTGGCGGCCGAGAAAAAGTACCCGGACATCGTCGGTACGAGCTCCGCCATGACAGCGGCGATCGAGCTGGCGGACAAGGTCGCTCCGCACCCGTCAACGGTGCTCATCACCGGTGAGAGCGGCACGGGTAAAGAGCTCTTCGCGCGCCTCATCCACTCTTCCTCGCCTCGCGCTCGCGCTCCGTTCGTCCCTGTCAACTGCGGCGCGATCCCGGAAAACCTGCTGGAATCGGAGCTGTTCGGCCACAAGAAGGGGTCGTTCACCGGCGCCGATGCCGATCGGGTGGGTCTTTTCGAGGAGGCCAACGGCGGAACGCTATTCCTGGACGAGATAGGCGAGCTGCCGCAGCAGCTGCAGGTCAAGCTGCTCAGAGCTCTACAGGAGGGAGAGATTCGGCGCGTCGGCGAGTCGACCTCCCGGAAAGTGGACGTGAGGGTCGTCGCGGCCACGGCGCGAGATCTGGCGAGTGAGGTAAAGGAGGAGAAGTTTCGTTCCGACCTATTCTACCGGATCAACGTTCTCAACATCCACTTGCCACCGCTGCGCCACCGGACAGAGGATGTGCCGGCACTCGTTCGGCACTTTCTTGCCCACTACAACGATGTTCTCGGTCTGCAGATCACCGGCTTCGCGACCGATGCCATGAAGGCGATGCTCGCCTATCCGTGGGCGGGTAACGTACGAGAGCTGCAGAACGTTGTGGAGCGGGCCATGGTTCTGGCGGACGGCCCGGAGATCCAGCTCGAGCACCTGCCGCCCAACGTTCGCGATCCACAGGCCGACACGATCCCGATGCTCGAGAACCTCCCGGCCGACGAACTGTCGATCAAAAAGCACAGCGCGCAGCTCGAGAAGCGCCTGATCAAGCGGGCCCTCGAGCTCACGGACGGCAACCGCACCCGCGCTGCCGAGCACCTGGAGCTGAGCTACCGGGCGTTGCTGTACAAGATTCGGGACTACGGGCTGGAGTAGTCTCGCCCAGGGGCATGCGGTCCGTCGTCAGGGCGGCCGCTCAATCGCCGGTGATATAGCCGACCAACTCGCCTGCCGACCAAGCGGCGGTGAGCCAGATCATGACCGCCAAGGTCCGGAGCGGGGATCGCACGGAGCGTCGCTTCTTGACTACCGATCTCACGATTCTCGCTGAAAGGAGCGGCGGCAGAAAGGGAGAGAGGGCGGCGTATGCGATAGTCCTACGTGGTCCCTCCCTCAATCTTCTTGTGGCTGCGTAGGAGCGTCCCCACACGAAGCGTTCGCGCGTGGCGGTGCCCAGCGTGAGGCCATCACGATGCTGATAGACGATAGCCTGTGAAGTCAGCCCGAGCTTGTCCCCGCGAGCCAGCAGCGCCTCGTTGATCACGGGCTCTCGGAAGCTTTCCCGCCACGTCGGCCGGATATCGTCGAGCACGCGTCTCTCGTACACGACATTCGCGTCACTCGCCGTCGCGCTCGGGCCGTCCTCGATTGGATTCTGGTAACGGAAGAAGTCGCACAGGTAGACGGCCTCGTTGAGCGAGCGGTCGATTCCGTTCTCAATTGCGCCCCCTACACCCGCGTATTCTTTGCCGAGCGCGTCGGCCATGGCCGTTGCCCAGCCAGGGGCGGGTCTGCCGTGGTCCTCGAGCAGACCGACAATCCGGCCGCGTGCGGCGGCGATGCCGTAGGCTCGCAGTTTATCGTGATGCTCGCGGCTTCCCCCGGATGATCGGCGATCAACACGATCATCCGGGATTGGGAGGAAGCGTGCGTCGCCGTACCTGCTCCGCACTTCCTCGATGCCGGCCGTGCTCTCCAGGTATGGCACGATGACTTCCATCGACCGCGAACCGGTCTGCCGTGCCAGGGCGTCGAGGCAGCCCGCTAGATGGTCGCAATCCGCCGGCCCGATCGTGTCGCTCACGATCGCCACCACGACCGAGATTTCGGGGGCGGCAGCCGACCGGTTCAAGGGCTACTCGACTTTCTCGAGAGCGTCAGCAGGACCGAGGAGGTACCCGAGCCACTCGCCCCAGACGTACGCTGCGGCGGCAGGAACGAGCGCCGGCAGCGCTCGGAAGAATATTCCGAACGGGACGTCGCTGCTTGCGACCTTCGCTCCGATTCGGGCCAACAGGAGCATCGGGAAGATGGGTGCGCCGACCAGATAGGCGAGACGTCGACCGGTGCCCACCTGGTCCCTATGCGTGCCGCCCCATGCGCGGCTCAGCAAGTAGCGTTGCCGGAGGTAGTAGCCGTAGTCGAACGGGCCGGTGTGCCTCACCTCCATCGCCTGCACGGCCCAGAAAGACCCTCCCTCTTCCTGCAATAGCGGGTTGAGCACGACCTCCCAATACCCCTCCGGCAGGGCATCCCGGTGCCGGTCGAGCGCTTCCTTCCGATAGGCAATGTTGGCTCCGTTGAGGGATGCCCTCTCACCATCCGGCCAGTGCGGCAGATAGTTGTGATACTCGCACAGGTACACCACCCAATCACGCAAGCGCAGGAAATCGTCGTGGCTGATCGGCCCGCCGGCTGCCGTCACGTCACCATCCTCGAAGGTCTGGCAGATGGCGCCGACCCATCCCGGTGGAGCCGCGCAGTGTTCCTCAAGGATCGCCACGATGCTCCCTCGGGCCTCGCGGACACCCAGGGCTCGCAGCCGAGGCACGCTGGGCGTCGGCTGCCCGCTCACGTGAAGCGCCCGAGCGAATGGGAAGCGCGCCTCGATCTCCCGGCAACGGCCCTCGCCGATCCGGTCGATGACGATCGTCTCCACGTCAGAGGCAGCCGCTTGCAGCCGCAGCGACTCCAGGCAGCGAAAGAGGAACGCTCCCCCCGCCGCGGACGCGATGACGATGCTGATGGTTCCGATCGGGCTATCGGACATTGTGTTGTAGCCTGTCAGCCTCGCAGCTTAAGCCTTTCCCGAATCCTGTATCCCGGTTCAGAGATCGGCAACAGCAGGGAGACCTCAGGCGCCTTGATCCGTTCGAAGATGGCCGAGTTGGACGGTCGGACCGTCATGCCGACCGCTGACAGCATCGTGACGCGCAACTTCCTCGCCCTCGGTGGGGGGGAGGCGGCGGCACGCGCCATCGCCTTCGTCGCTACCGTGTACATCGCGAGGGTCCTCGGCGCCCCATACTTCGGCATCGTGGCTTTCTCCGCTGCCGTTCTTCTTTATCTGGGAAGGCTCGTCGACGGCGGCCTCGACCAGGGTCTCGGGATACAGCTGATCGCGTCGAAGCGAGCGCGTATCGAACGTCTCGCCTTCACGCTTCTCGTCGCCCGGTTCACGATCGCGGCCGGGCTCGCGCTTTCTCTGCTGCTCATCGGCACACTCCTGCTCCCGCAGCCGGACGGAGCGGTTCTCGCGGCGTTCGGGCTTCTTCTGTTTCCCTTGGCGCTCAGCACGCGATGGCTGCACCTGGGTCTGGAGCGGGCTCGCTTCGTGGCCATCGCTCGCATAGCTGGCGAACTCGCCATGGTGGTCTTGGTCTTCGCATTCGTACGAAGTCCCAAGGATGTTCTCGCAGTGCCACTGGCCCAATTCGCGGGAGACACGCTCGCAGCCTTGCTCCTTGTCGGCGGCCTCATCATATGGGGCTATCGCCCCAGCTTCGCGCTACACTGGAGGCCCCTGCGAGCCATCTCTCGAAGAGCCGCGCCGCTCGTCCTGGCCTCGCTGTTGAGCCTGTTGATCTTCAACGCCGATCTGTTGGTGCTCCGTATTTTCCGTGGCGCATCAGCCGTTGGTCTCTATGTGGCCGCCTATGCGCTGATCTCCTTTTTCGGCAACCTGATGTCGGCGTACGGGGCCAGTCTGCTGCCGACTCTGGCCCGTCTTGCGAACCGATCGGAAGAGCAACTCGCACTGTACCGCACCGCCTCGGCCCATGCGACGGCCGTCGCACTCCCGGTGACCGTGGGCGGCTTCCTGTTGGCTCCTGAGATCATTGGAGCCGTCTTCGGAGAGGCCTACGGGCCGGCAGCCCTGCCCCTGCGTATCCTGGTGTGGTCGATTTGCCTGGGTGCCTTGCGAGAGGTTGCTAGAGTCGGGATGCTCGCCCGCGGGCGGGAAGATCGTATCCTCCGCATGAACATATGGGGCACGGCAATGAACGTCTCGGCCAACCTCGTGTTGATCCCGCTCTTCGGCATGGCGGGAGCGGCCGCTGCCACGATCGGTACCGAGACGTTGCGGCTCGGCATCATTCAGCGGTTCGCCACACAGGAAGGTCTCGCGCCTGCGAGATTGCGGCGGTTCTGGCGTCCTGTGGCCGCAACCGCCTTCATGGCTACCGTCCTCGCTGTCCTCAACGGATCCCAGCTGTGGATCTCCATCCCGGCGGGGGCAGCCGCCTACGCTGCAGCTCTGATCGTGATGGGGGGCCTTCGCGTTCGATGGGGCAAACCGTTGCGGCTCGATATCTAAGGCGAGCGGACGGTACCGTCGAAGTGACGGCCGTCGATGCGCGCCTCTTCGGCAGACAGGTCCCTAGGTGACAGCCAGCGATTCCAGATACGTGGCAAGCCTGTGAACTTGCGTTGGCAGATCTCCGCGCCGTTATGGAGTCGGGCGGCAGCCTTCAAGCGCGCTGATGCCGGCGGCAGGTTGGCCTCATACCCGTAAGCCGCCATTAGCGGGCCAGCGATCCATTCCACGATGCGCGCTTGCCGCTCCGAAAGGTCTTTCTTCCACAGACCGATGCGTGATCGACTGACTGGTTGGTACGCTCGTTGGAACCACGGTCGATCAGGATTCTCCTGGGCTTCTTCGGAGAGCATCGCGGAGTCGAACGGTTCTCCGAGAATCCGGCAGAGCGCGTCGAGCGAACTCTCGGTGTTCTCCACGAGGTCCTCGTAACGCACGGTGGGGCATGCAGGAAGTCCTTCGATGCGGCGAGCCGCGGTCACCAATCGGACCCACAGCTTGGCGTTAGCCGCCGTGCTCGTGTGCCCCCAGGGCATCTCGTGGAGAGAGGCGACGACATCTCGCGGATCACGAACGACATGCACGATGCTCCCATCGGGAAACCACTCCCGCAGCGTTTCGACATGTTCGGCGTGTTGTGGTGTCTTCTCGCCAGTGCGCTCCTTCGAGTGCGATTGGGCATATGCTCGCATCAGCGATGCGAATAGAGCCCGGTAGCTGGTGCCTTCCCGAAGTAGGCGGTCCGCCAACCGCTCATGATCCAGGCCGAGTCGGGTTGCCCTCCAGGTTTGCAGATAGGCCTCGACGAGCCGTCGGCGGTTTGCCTCCTTCTCGAGAGAGCCGAAAACGCGCCGCCTCGAATACACCCAGAAGAAGAAGTACGTCTCATCGCAGATCGCGATGTTCGGATGTCTGTTGAGAAGGACGCGCAGCAGCGTTGTCCCGCTGCGAGGCACGCCTACTATGAAGATCGGCCGCAATCCCTCGGCGACGTCTTGCGTCGGCTGACCACTTGAAAACTCCTTGGGAGGAGCCGACATGCGGTACCTATGCGGTCACTCCGCCGGCTCGACCGGCAGACCGCTTTTGTCCAGCTGGATCGAGAGCTTCTCTTCGGCCGGCAGCGGTTCCGGCCGCTTCCAGACCTTGGCCCCGGCAGCGGCCTTCGCCAGCTGGACGGGCTGGTGCACGATGCTGGACCACATGAACACCTCGGTCGTGCAGTGACATTCCTTTCGCGCGATGCAACCGCGCAGATGCTCCGCCTCGGCCGACTTCCAGATCTCCCAGAATGGCTTCTCGCGCAGGTTCCCGAGCGGCTCGTGGATCTCGCACAGGCTCACATCGCCGTTGGCGTAGACGACGACGCTCAGCTGCCCGGCCCGGCACGGGATCACCTGATCTTCTTCCTCGATCGTTCTGATCTTGGCCCACTGCAGCATCGGTTCGACGATGGAGCCGTACCTGCCCGTCTCCCTCGGTGCCCAGAGCCTTCGGATGTAGTCGTATAGCTCCTCGTACTGCTCGAGGGCCGGTCCCTGGAGAGACGGGTTCTTACGGTCGCCGCGGATGATGGCGAGGTTGTGGTGGTCCATCGCCGGGCAACGCTCGTAGAGGTA
>JBDHGL010000057.1:0-15957 GCA_039589875.1 Gemmatimonadota bacterium | reverse complement strand
TCTTCTGGAAGGATCCGAGCTCACGACGCGAGGAAGGCCGGTGCCTTACACGTTGTTCACCGACCCCCAGCTGGGGCGGGTCGGGATCACCGAAGCCGAGGCGGCGGACAGGGGCCTCGACGTGCTGGTGGCGAAGATGCCGATGACCCACGTGGCCAGAGCGCTCGAGAGCGACGATGCCCGCGGCTTCATGAAAGCGATCGTGGACAAGGAGACGGGCCGAATCCTGGGCTGCGCCGTCCTCGGGATGGAGGGGGGCGAGCTGATGTCGATGCTCCAGATCGCTATGTTGGGCGACCTCCCGTACACGGCTCTGCGGGATGCGATCTTCGCTCACCCGACCCTGGCCGAGTCGCTCAACAACCTGTTCGCGCGCTTAGAGCCGCCGGCCCAGTCCGACCAATGAAGGGCGACCTGACGACGTAGATGCTGACCTGACGACGTACATTATGTGATCGTTGTAAGCTATCTATTGCTTGCTACATAGACGGAGGCTCGATGAAGCTATACGATCTGTCGCAGCCGCTGAACGCGGACGTCCCGTTCTGGCCCTATTACCCGCCGTTCGAGGTGAAGTACATCAAGCGCAAGTCCGAGCATGGCGTGAACGCACAGTACATCATGACGTCGAATCACATCGGCACCCACCTGGATGCGCCTCGCCATTTCGTGACGGGCGGAATGACCATCGATGAGATCCCGCTCGAGTGGCTCTACGGGCCTGGAGTCATCGTCGACCTGAGCGATGAGATGGACGATTGCGCGGCGTACACGCCCGAGATGATCGAGGAGCGGGTCGAGGTGAGAAACGGCGACCTCCTTGTGCTGAACACCGGCTGGCACCGCTTCGCCCAGTTCGGTGAGACGCCCAACGAGGAGCGCTACATCCACCTCCATCCCGGCGCCCACCCCGACATGGTTCCCTGGCTGATCGAGAAGGAGGTGAAGATCTGGTCCGTCGATGTCGTCTCCACGGACCATCCGATGAACCTTCCGATCGGGCGCTTTCTCGGAAAGGGCACCTTCGGGCACTGTGATCGGGTCCGCGCGCTGTGCGAGAGGAAATTCGGCGGAGCGGAGAAACTGGATGAGCTGTTTCCCGTGGACCACTACCAGCTCACCCACAACGCGCTCTTCCCGCATCACTGCATGCACGCAGAAAACCTGGGCGGGGACATCGCTGCTCCGGAACTCCAGAACCGCCGACTGACCATCGGCATCTTCCCCTGGAAGTTCAAGGGCGGCGAGGCCGCGTTCTGTCGCGTGATCGCGTTCCTCGACGAGTGAAGCCCCACCAGCCGGAGAGACCCGACCTGGCGGAGATACCCGACCTATCGGCCTCGGACCTCAAAGCTAGAATCGACCGGCGGGAGCTCTCGCCGGTCGATCTCGTTCAGGCCTGCCTCGATCGAGTCGAGGCTTACGGCGACAGGCTGACCGCCGTCGTCACGCTGAACCCTCGGGCGCTGGACGATGCCCGCGCGACGGAGGCCGCCCTGGCGCGAGGCGAGCGGACCGGTCCCCTGTCCGGCCTTCCTGTGGGGATCAAGGACATCACTCCGGTCGCCGGGCTGCGGACCACCTACGGCTCCCCTCTCTATTCCGACCATGTGGCGGAGAGTGACGCGCTCGTCGTGCGGCGGCTCCAGCGCGCCGGGGCGATCGTGATCGGCAAGACGAACACCCCGGAGTTCGCCGCCGGAGCGAACACGTTCAACGACGTTTTCGGTCCGACCCGGAATCCATGGAACCCGGAGATGAGTGCGGGGGGCTCGACGGGGGGTGGCGCGGCCGCTCTGGCCAGTGGGATGATCGCGCTCGCGGAGGGCACGGACCTCGGCGGCTCGCTTCGCGTCCCGGCCGCGTTTTGCGGTGTCGTCGGCCTCCGGCCATCGGTCGGCTACGTACCGACGCATCCCTCCAGCTACGCGTGGGATACGCTGCAGGTGACGGGTGGTATGGGCCGAACGGCAGAGGATGTCGCTCTGCTGCTCGAGGTGATGGCGGGGGCGAGCTCGAGCGTCCCGATCAACCAGCCTCTCTCCGGGCTGGGGCTCGTCGAAGTGGCGAGACGCGCGGCGGAGGAGGGTCCAAGGCGACTCGCCTACTCTGCCGACATCGCCACGATCGGCGTCGACGCCGACGTGGAGCACGTCTGCCGCGAAGCCGCGCTGAGCCTGGAGGGGGATGGGGTGACCGTCGAAGAGACAGAGCTGGATCTGTCGTTCGCCCGGGACGCGTTTTTAGCGCTGCGCGGTCACTGGATGGTCAGCCACCACCACCACCTGCTGGACAGGTTGGACGAGCTGGGCGAGAACCTGGCGGGGAACATCCGTGCCGGCCTAGGACAGTCGGCGGAGGTCCTCGGAGCGGCCGAGCGTGCGCGCTCCCGTTTGTGGGAGCGCCTGGAAGAGCTCTTCCGGAGCTACGATGCGCTGCTCACGCCCTGCGTAGCCGTCTCGCCGTTTCCGGTCGAACAGAACTACCCGGAGACGATCGGCGGCCGTGCCATGGCGAGCTACATCGACTGGATCGCCCCGACCTACATCCTCAGCCTCTCGGGCCTGCCGGCTGCGTCCGTTCCGGCCGGGTTGGACGGTAAGGGTCTCCCCGTGGGGCTGCAGATCCTCGGCCGGCCGTTCTCCGAAGGGGATGTCATCGGCCTCGCGATGCGGGTCGAGGCTCTCCGATCGATCGGCCTCCCCGACCTCACTCGGCTTTGAGCGGCGCCGGGCTCGCGGTTCCCTAGCGGATCAAGGCGGCTTGGTTGCGGGGGCTGATCGTCACTACGAACCGGCCGGCCGGAGCGCGGATCAGGGCGAACCGGCAGGTGGCTCTGGCGCGAGCTGAACCCCGACCGGCGATTCGTGGGCTCGATACGCCGAAACGGCCTTCGCGAGGGCGGGAACGCTCAGCAGCGCCATCGTGCCCGCAGCGACCCACATGAACGGGTAGCCCCCCAACTCGGGATCGAAGCGGGCACGGAGGTCGATCACGGTACCGATCACGATGGGAGCCAAGACCCGCGAGATCCCGACCGACACGATGAACAGCGCCGTCTGACGCCCCGGCGCCTCGTCTCCGGACAGCTTGGAGAACACCGGGAACGGCAGCGCGATAAACGAGGCCGCGGCCAGCCCGGCGACGGCCAGCAGCCAGATGATGTCCGAGGACGAGCGTGGGAAGTAGGCGAGCAGCATCGCTATCCCGCACATGCCGGCGGAAATCATGAGCAGCCGCGCCCGCCCGAACAGCTGGCTGAGACGTCCCACCGCCACCGCGCCGATCCCCACCCCGAGCAGCAGAAAGACCAGCAAGCCCGACGTTCCGCCGACCGAGATGCCGAAGACGGTGGCCGCGTACAGGAAGATATACGGCCGGATCCCATCGATCGCGCCGCTCCACAGCGCGTTCGCGACCAGGAACCAGCGAATCTCCGGACGCTTGAGGAGTTGCCGCCAGACCGGAGCCTTGCGTTTGCGCCCGGCCAAAGACCTCCCGCCCCGGTCGCTCGGGGCCGACAGCACGGTGAACCAGGTGGAGAGGATGAGAATGAAGCCGGCCGTTACGAACGGAAGAGGCTCCCAAACCTCGAAGAGCAGCCCTCCCGCGATCAGGCCGAAGGCGAGACCGATGGCCTGAAAGGCTCCCCGCACGCCCTGGACGACCGCACGCCGCTCGTCGGGAACAGAATCGATCATCAAGGCCCACAGCGGCGTCATGTACCCCTGCAACGCGGCGAAGAAGAAGATGCCCATTGCGGCCAGCGGCCAAAAGCCGTGGATGAACGGCACGGCCACGAGGCTGGCCGTCATGAGCGGCGCGGAGGTCCATAGGAACAGGGCTCTGCGGCCGAAACGGCGTGCCAAGCGGTCCGGCAGATGGTCGCTCATGTAGCCGATCCAGTAGGGAACCAGGATGGCCAGCAGGCCCTCGCTGCCGATAACGGCGCCGATCAGCGTCGCGGACGAAGTGTGGCGGGCGAGCAGTACGGGAAGGAACGCGATGATGAGCGTCTGGGATGCGTTCGAGCCCATCGTCCCGATCGTCAGCCCGTACTCGCGGAACCGAACCGCTCGCGCTTCCTTCAAACTCATTCCCTCTCGATTTCTTCTCCGTTTTCCGCCAAGCCCGCGGACGATGCCTTTCCCAGGCGGCCCACAGTTATGGTAGGGTTTGGCTCCAGCCTCAAGGCTTCAGACCAGAGATGTGATCACCCAGCCGACGAAAATCGCGAGGATCACGGTCGGAATAACGTAACGGATCCACCCGTACAGCAGGGCTACCCCTGGTGATCCGTTGCCACCCAGCTCTCGCAACGCCGCAGAGCGGTGGAGCGCCCAGCCGACGGTCACGGCGGCGACGAGCGCGCCCAGCGTCTGCATGCCGGAGCCGTACGTCAGATCCCAGGCCTGCAAGATTCGCTGGTTGATCATCGGCACGAGCGCGAACAGAAAGGCGACACCGGCCATCAACCAGGCGGCCCGCCGCCGCTTGAGGTTGGTGTTGTCGGTGAGACCTGCCACGACGACCTCGAAGGCCGCCAGCAACGAGAGAAAGCCGGCGCCAAACAACGAACCGAAGAAGAGGGCGCCGAACAGCCAGCCCGTGGGCATCCCCTCGAACGCGGCCGGCAGCGTCGCGAAAAGAAGGCCCGGGCCGCTGGAAGGGTCGAGTCCCGCGGCGAACACCGCCGGGAAGATGGCGAAGCCGGCCAGCAGACCCGCCAGCGTGTCTCCGGTCGCGGTCCATACGGCGAGCCGAGGCAGATCCGTCGAACGGCGCAGATAGGAGCCGTAAACGACCATGAATGTGCCGCCGAGGGAGAGCGAGAATGCCGCCTGGCCCGTCGCGGCCAGAATGACGCCTGCGTCGAGTCGGCTCGCGTCGAATTTGAGGATGTACCATTCCAATCCGTCGCCGGCTCCCGGCAGGGTCACGGCTCTCACCAGAAGGACGGCCAGGGAAGCGAACAAGGCCGGCGTGAGCACGGTGCTCGCCCGCTCGATCCCGCGCCGAAGGCCTCGAGTCAGCACGAGCACGCTCGCGATCATCACGAGCGCCGTGACGCCCATCTGCAGTACGAACGAACCTCCATCGGAACCGGTCATCGGCGGCAGAATGGCCTCGGATCGCATCTCGATTCCGGCGCCGGCAGCGACCTCTCCTACCGCGAAGAAGGCCACCCAGCCGAGCACGTTCGTGTAGTAGCCGATCGCGGCCGTCATGCCGAAGAAGAACAGCCAGCCGGCCCAGCGCCCGCCGGGCAAGCCGGCGGCAGTGAAGGCACCGACCGTGCCGCGCCGCGTGCTGCGACCCAGAACCCACTCGGCCACGAGCGCCGGGATGCCGATCACCGCGATTGCCAGCACGTAGACGAGGACGAACGCGGCTCCTCCGAACTCGCCTACCATGTAGGGGAACCGCCAGACGTTCCCGAGACCGGCCGCCACGCCGATCATCGTCAGGAGTGTGGCCAGGCGGGAGCTGAAGGTCGCCCGCCGCGGAAGCGGGCTCATGAGTCCGTGGTCACGGCACCGACGTCACGGGGCAGGGATCCGTCCGATCGCGTCTTCGACCAGACTGCCGAGGTAGAGCGCGTCACGGTGGCGTTCCACGCTCGAGATCTGGGCGAAACCGCCCTCGGGGTCCTGAAGGTTATGGGCGACCTTCCCGTCGCGATCGAGGCCGAGAACGAAAGAGTATCGCCGCGGGGCAGGCTGCAGCTGACGCGGGAGTCGCGCGATCAGCCGGCGAGCCGTCGGTCTCGGAAGGAGCCAGTCCACGCCCCGATCGCGTGGCGAGATAAGAGCCAACCAGAAGAGGCCGTCGTCACCCGACGAGATTCCGTCGGGGAAGCCCGGCAGATTATCGATGAAGATCTCGCTCTCTCCACGGCGGGACCCCTGAAGCCAGAGGCGCATCACCCGGTAGCGCCCGGTCTCGGCCACGAGGAGAAAAGAGCCGTCACGGCTCACCGCCACCCCGTTGGCGAAGTATAGCGGCCAGAGGACCGCCTCGACCTCGTCGCTCCGGGGGTCGTAGGAGAGCACCCGACCGTTCGGTTGGTGCTCGAGGAGATCCAGCACGTAGTCCGCGAGGGTGAATCGATTGGAAGCCTCCGTGAAGTAGATTCTCCCGTCGGGCGCCACGTCCACGTCGTTCGTCAGGCGGAACGGACGATCCTCCATCCCACGGGCCAACCGCCTGATCTCGCCATCCGGCGCGATCGACAGCAGCCCCTCGTACGCGTCCGCGACGATCAGATTGCCGCGGGCGTCGAAGTCGAGGCCCAGCGGCCTTCCGCCGGTGTCGGCGAAATCCTGTGGCTCGGACCCGTCCGGCTGCATGACGACGATCCGGCCGTCCTCCAATCCGCCGTAAATCCGGCCGGCACCGTCCACTGCCACGTCTTCCGGTCCGATTCCGGCGCCCGCACCCAACCGCTCGACGTTGGCCAGTCGGGCGTTCGCCGCGTAGGGGCCGGTAAACGACGGTGCCTGGGGAGGTGTCCAGGCGGTCGGAAAGATCGGGGGTTGGGGAAGGACGACGTAGAGTATGCCGGCGATCGCCACGACGACCACGAAGACCCGCGCGAGGTGTCCGATCATCCGCGTTCGAACGGGATGATGTTCTCCCATTCGCTGGCGTCGGACCGCGCGACGACGGCGACCACCGGATCCTCATCACTGAGGTTGTGGACCTCGTGTGGGATGCCTGGCTCGATGAAGATGAAGTCGCCTGCCTCGTTGTCCACGACCTGCTCCAGCTCCTTGCCGAAGAGGTGCTGGACGTGGCCCGCCAGGATGTACAGCATGACTTCGAAGTCGACGTGGATGTGTGCGAGCGCTACTCCACCGGGTGGTATGGTGGCCACGTTCATGGATAGCTCGCGAGCGCCGACGTTCTTCGCGGAGAGGCCGATCTCGTAGCGGATTCCGTTCCACTCACGGCGCTCGTCGCGCGAGCGGAGGACGTGGATGCCATCGGCATGCTCGACGGTCTTTTTCAGATCGAGTGTCATCGCCCGTTCAACTCCTGCACGATCTTCGGTTCGAGGTTCGCTCTGGACTCAGGTCCGACCTTGGCTTACAGGATAAGCGTGCAGAAGACCCGAGCCCAGCGAACGGTGCCCATGACGGATTCCGGACCGAGCGTGCGAGACGAAGGCCCAGTCCGCCTGTTGTTCATCTGCTTCGAGAACTCCTGCCGCAGCCAGATGGCGGAGGCGTTCGCGCGCCAATATGGTGGCTCGGAAGTTGACGCCAACAGTGCCGGCTCCCGGCCCTCCGGCCACGTCAACCCGACCGCGATCCAGGTCATGGAAGAGATCGGATGCGAGATGAGCGGTCATCGATCGAAGTCCGTAGCCGATGTCCCGGCCCAAGAGTACGACGCGGTGGTGAGCATGGGTTGTGGTGACGACTGCCCCGTCGTGCCCGCGCGCCGCCGCCTCGAATGGGAGATCCCCGACCCGAAAGCGATGCCGCTTTCGCAGTTCCGGGAGGTGCGCGGTCAGATCGAGAGGGAGGTGCGCGGCCTTTTGGAGGAGCTGGGCGTCCCGGCCTGAGCGCTCCCTCGGTAAGCGGCCGCTGCGGTTGGCGTCCGGCGCGCAGTCACAAAAAAACTCCGGCCGCCGGGCAGTCCGGCGACCGGAGCTTCGGTCATTCGTGGGGCGCTAGGTCTACGGCGATCTGAAGCCGACGCCGGCGACGCGGATTCCCGTGAAGCCGCCACGCGTCCCGGGTAGTCTCACACGTGGGCCCTCGCAGCCGCTCCCACCTCCGCCGATGATCAACGGACCGCGACCGCCCGAACCCTCCGGAATACGGAAGCCGCCGAGTCGCTCGAAGTCGTGATCGTTGCCGCCGCGGTTCGCCGCAGCGACGGCTGCGCCAAGACGGTCGTACTCGATGGCGGAGCCGATATCACTGTCGTCTTCCTCGACCAGGCTGACGGCGATCATGGCACCTTGCTGCGCGGCCGCGAGCTTCGGCGGATCCAGATCGAGCGCAGCGGGGGCCGTAGAGGTCTCGACGTCAGGCGCGGGAACCGATTCGGTCACCACGTCCGCCTCGATGACGCGAACATCGAGAAGCTCGACCGGCTCCTCGTCGGCGTACGTGAGGGCGAGCTGGGTCTTCGGCTGGGCCGCATCCTCGGCGTCGGCCGACGCTACGTCCAACCGGCCCCATGCCAGGATGGCTCCGTGCACCGCTAGGGAGACAAGAAGCCCGATCCCCAGCACTCGCCGGTAGATCCGGTCGTATCCAGCCCGCTCACTCATCTGCCTCTTCCTCCTCCAAGGCGTTTCCCCGCTCGGCGCCAGCATCATAAGTCTGACGAAGGAACACCTTCGGTGGTCACTTTAGTTTCCTGAGGGTCTCGTGGCCAGTCCGCGTCCCTGTGAACCGGAACGCTGCGCGGGCTGCGATCGCGACGCCTGAGCGCGCTGCGTGCGCTGTACGGCGGGCCGCGCCGTCGCCCGGTTTTCACGCCGAGTGGCTGCCGGCCGGGCTGCCTTCTGGACGCGCTGCTGTACGCGTACGGTCTGCGGCTTTGCGGCCTGCTGAGCCCTTCGTGTTGCCTGCTGCACGCGCCGTGCCTGTGGCTGCTTGGCCCGCTGCGCGCGTTGAGCCTGCGGCCGCGCTGCCGGCTGCGCTCTCTGCACTTGCGGACGAAGAGCCTGCTGTACGCGCTGCCTCATCGAGGGTTGTGCCTGCTGTCTCGTCGAGGCCGCCTGTCTCGTCGCCTCCACCCCGGCCTGCCGGACGCGCTCGAAGGTGGACGCGTTCGCCACGTCGGGATTCGATGACGGCACAGCTCCAGAGGTCTGAATGACGGGGCTCCGGCCGGTGCCGCTGAAGCCGGATGTTGCTTCCGTCACGAGGTTGCGTCCCGTTCTCCCCAAATCGCTTGGAAGAAATCGTCCTTCCGCGCCGGCTTCTCGACGCCCGCTCCGGTCGGCTCCCGGCCCGAACGTGGTCGGCTCGACCGGCAGTCCGAGCGTATTCGGAACGGAGGGAAGTGTGGGGTTCACCCGGGGGGTGCTCGAGCCTCCCGGCACCGGTACGGGTCCTTCGCTCAGCGGACCGGATCCATCCGCAATTGGGCCTGAAATCGGCACCGCATTGGTACCCTGACAGCCGCTGCCTCCCCCTGTGATGATTCCGATGCCACTCCGTCCGAACGATCCGAGGCCGCCGCCGCCAGTGCTGAACGGGCCGCCGGCTCCCCCGCCGATGGTGATCGTGCCGCCCGAAAAGCCGCCAACGGAGACGCCGATTCCGACCGGCAGTTGGAACCCTTCGGACTCCTCGGCCGGCTCCTCCCGCTCGCCCGGCTCGATCGCCGAGCCGAGATCTTCGCTCTCCGCCTCCACCGGGCTGAGTGCCATCTCCGAGCCCTCCGCCGCTGCCGCCAGCTTGGGCGGCTCTTCAGCGATCGAGGCCTCGGTCGTCGACGGTTCTTCGGCCTGAGGCTCGGGTCTCGTCGCCGGGGCCTTGGCTGACTCCACTACCTGGACGTCGGTCAGCTCGGCACCACCCAGCTCATCCGAACCAGCGAGAGCCAGATGAGTCTCCGAAGTGCTCCCGTCTCTTCCCGACAAGCTGCCGGAGACAGATGTGGCGCTGGCTTGGTTCCAGGTGAGGATGGCGGTGATCAGGCCACCGGTTACGACGAGAGCGATCCCCAGTCTAAGGAGGAATGCTCCCAAGAAGGGTTCGCGGTGCTCCGTCGCTTCACTCATCGACTCCCCCCGTCGAAAGCGATCAAGTCCCCGCTCGGCATGGACCTATCTAACTTGACTGACCGAACGCTTTTGGGGTCACAAGAGGCACGCAGGCTAGAGCCGAAGGATTTCCTGACGAGCGAAGAGCGGCCCGACCGCGATTCCGAGAGACGGCTCTGCGTAGAGCTCCGGGGGGATTCCGATGTCTCCAAGAAACAGGTCGCCGACGCTTCCCAGCTCGGCGTTGTGGAGGCCCGTCTTGGGGAGCGCGAGGGTGAGCGTCGCGTCGGCACGGACCGCCGGGTCCCGGAGCTCTCCAGTTGTGGCATCGAGCCCAGACGGAACATCCAGGCTCAGAATCGGCGCGGGCTGCTCGTTGGCGCATCGGATGAGCTCTGCGGCGGGGCCGGACGGGTCACCACGCAGGCTATAGCCGATGAGCGCGTCGATCAGCAGCTCCGCTGCGGGGAGGGCAAGCGGGGTCACATCATGGATGACAGGAACGGACAGCCGGTCGAGGATCGCGAGCTGATGCCCCGGCACGCCGCGATAGTCGCGGGCGCGCTTGGAAAGCCAGACGTGCACGTTGGCTCCCCAGGTGTGAAGGCGCCGGGCCGCCACCAGGCCGCCGCCGCCGTTTCCGCCGCCTCCCGCCAGCACGATGATGGTTCGCCCGCGGGGGTCGCCGTCCAGATAGCGGTCGCGCGCCAGCGCGGCGAGATGCCGGCCCGCGTTCTCCATCATCTGCAGGAGCTCGATCCCGTACTTTTCGATCATCAGCCGGTCGACCTCCCGCATCTGATCGGCTGTCAGATCAGGGATCCGTCTCTCCGTCGGGCGGTCGTCGGGCCTGTCGGTCATCGGGCGCGGCCTTTCTTTGACGCGGCTTTGACGCGGCCTGGCGTCAGCCGGATCTTTGGGCGAATGGTGGCCAGACCACCTCCCAGCGTCCAGTGCGGGACAGAAGACCGGAGGGTGCGTGGACAACGCGGTGGCGCTCGTGCAGGCCTACCTGCACGTGAACGGATATTTCACGGTAACGGAGTACCCGGTTCTCCAAGCGCTCGAAGAAGGAGGGTATCAGACCGCCACGGACATCGATCTCCTGGCTTTGCGCTTACCGTATGCCGGCGGGCCGAGAGCGATCCGGGAAGAGGAGATCGACGAAGGCTTCGAGCCCGATCCTGAGCTCGAGACCCAGGATAAGCGGCCGGACCTGCTGATTATCGAGGTAAAAGAGGGAAGGGCGGAGCTGAACCGTGGCGCCCGGAACCCTGCGGTGCTCGAAGCCGTGCTGCGCCGCTGGGGGTTCTGCCCGGAGACCCATCTGCCTCGGGCGATCCAGCAGCTGAGAAAGAAGGGGCGGGCCGATATTCCTTCCGGCCCGCGAATCCGCATCCTCGCCTTCGGTTCGGTTATCGATCCGAAACGGGTCAGAGGCTTTCAGGCGATCTCCCTCGCCCATGTCATCTCCTACATGCGCGGCCATATCCGTGAGAATTGGTCGTACCTGCGGCATGCGCAGATCAAGCACCCGGCGTTCGGCCTTCTCGCCCTGCTGGAGCAGGCCGGAGAGGAGAAGCTGCCGGACCGCCTGGAGCGGGCCCGTCCTGGAAAACGCTCCGGTCGAAGGGAGCGGCGCGACGACTAGAGTTCAGGCCAGATAGGAGCCCGTGCCGGGTGGGGCCTGCAGGAAAAAACGGGGGATCGGCGCCCGAAACACGCTGCCATCTTCCCGACGGAAGTGATAGAAGCCCTCCATGTGGCCCATCGGGCCGTGAAGCACGCAGAAGCTGTTGTACTCATGTATGTCGCCTGGTCCCAACCAGGGAGTCTCGCCCACGACACCCTCGCCCTGAACCTCGTGCTCGCCCGCCACGGGATCATGGATTCGCCAATGGCGCCAGAACAGTTGCGCCGGTTCCTCACCGATGTTCTCGATCCGGATGTGGTACACGAAGACGTAACGCCAGCGCTGCGGGTTGGATTGATCCGTTGCGTACTCGGACCACACCGTGATCTGCATATGGCCGGCCTCGATATCCGGGCCCTCGGAGGCCTCGAGGCCTGGGTCCGGCAACTCCGGGCCGAAGCCGGGATCGAAATAACCGTTCCCGGAACCGTTCGTGGGGCTCATCGCTGCTCCTCCGCTGCTCCCGTCGACGCCGTGGCCGCCTCCGAGCCTGAGGACGCCACTGCTGCCGCACCAACCCCGGAACGTGAACGCTCGGCCCGCGATCGCTCTGCTGCCGCTACCGCCTCGGCCAGCGACTCGACGTACGGTGCACGATGGATGCCTTGCTCGGTCACGATGCCCGCCACGAGGCCGTTCGGCGTGACGTCGAATGCGGGGCTCCACACCGGCGCGTCGGCAGGGGCGGTGAGCTTTCCGAAGCCCTGCCGGATCTCATCCGCGCTCCGCTGCTCGATCGGGATGTCGGCGCCGGTCGGTGTGCCGAGATCGACGGTCGAGGTCGGCGCTAGGACATAGAAAGGCACGCCGTGGTGCTGGGCGAGCACGGCCAGGCCGTACGTGCCGATCTTGTTGGCCACGTCGCCGTTCGCCGCGATCCGGTCCGACCCGACAAAAACGATGTCCGGCGGATCGCTGGCGAAGAGCGCCGCCGCCATGTTGTCGGCGATCACCGTCACATCGATCCCCGCCTCGCCGAGCTCCCAGGCGGTGATGCGGCTCCCCTGCAGGAGTGGGCGGGTCTCGTCGGCAAACACGCTGATCTTTTTCCCCTGCTCGGTTGCCACGTAGACGGGAGCCAGGGCGGTGCCGATGCCGCCCGTAGCCAGCGCGCCCGCGTTGCAGTGCGTGATCACGCTGCTTCCGTCCCGCAGGAGCTCGGCCGCGTGCTCCCCGATCCCCCTGCACATCGCGCGGTCTTCTTCGAGGATCGCGTCGGCCTCGTCCCGCAGCGCGTCCGCCAGCGCGGCCGTCGCGGTCTCGGCCTTGGCGGCCACGCGCCGGAGACGCCGTATCGCCCACACTAGGTTGACGGCTGTTGGGCGCGCCTGCTCGAGCCGGTCGCACCAGGCTCCGACCTTCTCGCGAAGCTCGGCTGCCGCAAGAGCACCTTCGGCTTCCGCGTTCGCCGCGGCTTGCTGAGCCAGTGCTCCGATTCCCATGGCAGCCGTGATGCCGATCAACGGCGCTCCGCGGACTCGAAGGCTCTGGATCGCCTCTTCGATGCCTTCGACCGTGTCGATCTCCATTTCGACCCGGCTGGCCGGCAGCTCCGTCTGATCGAGGATGACGATCGCCGTTCCGTCAGCGGACCAGCGGATCTGTTCGGGCGGTTGGTATCGCATGGGTTCGGGCACCGAGTCCTCAGTTACGAAGAAAGACGAACTCTCGAACCTAGAAGATCAGGCTTGTCTAACGGCGGGGAAAGGCTTGCCTCAGTGTGTCCAAGCGGGCTGGTAAGCGTTGCCTGGCGGCGCTAACCGGATGAGGGATTCAGTGCCGTCGAGGTGCCTTTGATAGAGTTGGGGTTGGGCTCCAGGCTCCAATTCGGTACGCTCGAAGGCTATCGTCCGGCCGTCGGGAGACCAGTCAGGTTCGGCCAGAACCGCCTCTGAGTCTTGGGCGACCGCCACCTGATTTGTCCCATCGCTGTTCATGATCCAAATGTGCGAATCGCGCTCGAAGCCGATCCGCCCCTCCGGAGACCAGCAGGGAGCATGATTTGAGCTCGAGTTCGTCGTAAGCCTGATAAGGCCGGTGCCAGCGACGCTGATCAGGTAAATCTGTCGGAACCCGGTGTCGTCCAACGACGTAATGGCGATTGTCGAACCATCGGCAGACCAGGCGGGGTCTGACGCGCCGCTCGGCAGACCCGTGAGCCGCGTAGCTGAGCCCGATCCGTCAGCGTCGATCACGTAGATTTGAGCCTTGGCGCCATCCCGGACGCTTGCAAAGGCGATCCGCGATCCGTCCGGCGACCAGGTAGGTCTTACGTCATCGCCGCCGTTATCCGTGATCTTCGTAAGCCCCGTTCCGTCGTACCGAAGCGTATAGATACCCCAGTTCCCATCTCGGTCGCTTTGAAAGGCGAACCTCTCACCGTCCGGTGAGCCGGCCGGGTGAAGATCTTCGGCGGCGTGCCGGGTAAGCTGCAGGAACCCGCCAGTGTATAGCCAGATGTTGCCATTGCGGTTGGCCTCATCGTCGTCAACCCCGCGCCACACAAACAGAACCGGAGTGGGCGCCCGAGCGTTCGGGGGATCGGCCGGATCCGGCCCCGGTCCGGTTGGATCGTTCTCGCTACCGCCACAGCCCGTGGTAAAGAGGGTCAGCAGGGCGCCTACTAGAGCACGTCCCCAAAGCGATCCGTGCCTCGGCATCACTCGATCAGCTCCTGTATTTCCACGGACGCATCAGGCGCTGTACAGCGGGATCGCTTCGCATCCCTTCCCACGCCTCATCGCGATGGAGCCAGAACGGCAGGTAGACATCCCCCGACGTCTCGGCGAGCAGCGATAGTGCCTCCTCGTGCTTACCGAGGAGGGCCGCGATTCGGGCCTGATAGTAGTTCGCCCAGTCCGGCTCGATCTCGTCGCGCAACCGTGCAGCATACTCATCGGCGGCGGCTTCATCGCCGCGCAGCGCCGCGATCGAACCCAGCCAACCCAGCGACTTGCCCGGCGATTCCTCGGGGGAGCTTTCGAACGCTGCTTGCGCCTCAGCCAAAATATCCAGGTCCGGGCCACCGGGTTGGTAAACCGCAAGCCTATAGGTAGCGAGCGCAAGCGAATAGAGATGTCGCCTCAGTGCTACCTCTCCTTCCTCGTCGGGTCCGTGCGATTTGTACCAGGCGACAGACTTCTGGATCAACGAATGCGCGGCCTCGTGGTGGCCATGAGCCCGCAGAATCTGGGCTCCGCTTGCCATGAAGCCTGCGGGGGTATACGGCGGCTGCGGCGGCAGCTGGATGTATTCTTCGATGGTCTGTTCCAGCTCTTCCAGCATCCCCAGCGCCGCATACGCCCCGCCTGGACCGAACAATCGTGGGTCGGCGGGGTGTCGCCTGTGGCCTTCCAGCCCGACTTGAAGTTCGCGCTCGTGCTCGCCGAGCATGTGATAGGCCCTCATGAGCCAGAACCAATACGGCGCGAAACCCTTCAACCACCCCCGGTCCGGGTCGAGCGTCTCGAGTACGGCGATGGCCTCACGTGGACCTTCGAGTTTCATCGTGATGTTGGCCAGCTTCAGCACCCAATCGGATTGAGGTGCTAGCGCGACGGCGTTGCGGGCGATCTGGAGCTGCGCGGGACGGTCGTTGCTTCGTTCCGCCACGTAATAGTCGACGGCGTACCGGTTCAAGGGGCTCAGCCGGTCTCGCTTCGCTGCAAGAAATCGCATGATCGAGTCCTGCTTCGACCGCTCATGGGGGTCGCGGTTGTACGGGTCGTGCGAGCGTGCACTCCACAAGAGCGCTAAGTGGAAGGTCGAGTCCAGTTCGGTAGCCGCGTTGAATTGTTCAATCGCCGTCTTGTAGTCCCGCCTGACGTAACCGTCCAGCCCCTTCATGAACGCGCGGTAGGCCTCGTACGTGGGTGGAACGCTCGATATCGTCGTCAGGCTGGCCAGGCGATCGTCGAACAGCGTGGCGAGACCGCCCATAACCCGCGTTCGCAACCGGTCGACACCCGCCAGCGGGTCCTCGTAGTCGCTGCGGACGTCGTCCAGCGAGACGAGTAGCTGGTTTGTGTTCGCGTCGGTGACGGATGCCACGAAGGCTAGGGAACCCGCTTCCCGGTAGAACGAGCCCGAAACGACCGTGCCGGCTTCCGCTTCGAGCGCCAGCTCGCGAACGCGAACAGTGCTGTCCATCTCTCCCGCCTCCTCCACGTGGTTGGACGAGAGGAGCGCCGTGGCCTGGTCGACGACCTTCACAAGTCCGCTGCCCGCTAGGCCCTGTTGGATCCAGTCCGCCGCCATGTCACCAAGCGGGTCAAGCGAAGCGTCTCCGGTGCGGTTTTCGAAAGAGGCTACGAGAATCCGGCGGCTATCGAACTCGGGTGCCTCGCGGCTCGATACTTCGACGATCACGGCGGCTGCGGCGATCCCGATCAAGGCCACCGCAATCCCACCACGTGCGGCCCGTCCGTTCCGGGCGCGCCAGCGGCGAAGGCCTCCGGTCTTCCCGTGCGTGGCCGGTCTTTCCGCGGGCGCCTTGGGCGCGGTCACCTTCTGAGCCGGTTCGGAGCTAGCC
>JBDHGL010000056.1:0-16231 GCA_039589875.1 Gemmatimonadota bacterium | reverse complement strand
AGCAACACCTTGCGCGCTTCCGGAAAGACCCCGCGGGCCTCGGCCAGAAACTCGGTGCCGGTCATCTCGGGCATCCGCTGATCGACAAGGAATAGCGCTATCGGGTCGTTGCGCTGCTTGAGGCGCTGCACGGTTTCCAACCCTTCGGCCCCAGAGCCCGCCTTGATGATCCGATACTCCTTTCGAAAGTGCCGCTTGAGGTCACGCTCGACCGCGTTGCGCACCTGTTCTTCGTCGTCGACCGTCAGGATGATGGGCTTGGACATTCCGTTGCGTGGTCCCTGTTAGGACGGTTCAGTGATCGGGAGCCTGACCGTGAAACGGGTCGCGCCTGGCGCCGACGCCACCGAGATCTCCCCACGGTGCTTCTCCACGACGATGCCGTGGCTGATATTGAGTCCCAGACCCGTGCCCTCCCCCGGAGCCTTGGTCGTGTAGAACGCGTCGAAGATCTTCCCCTGTGCATCCAGCGGAATCCCTGGTCCGCTGTCGGCAACCTCGACGACGACCCACTCGTTGTCCTCATACGCTCTCAGCTCGATCTCGCCCTTGCCGCCCATCGCGCTGACCGCGTTGTCGATGAGGTTGGTCCAGACCTGATTGAGCTCGCTGCCGTAGCCCTGAATGCGAGGCAGATCTTCCGCGTAGTCAAGGCTGACCGTGATCCCGTCTCGAAGCCTGCTGCTGAGCATGACCAGGGTGTCGTCCAGCCCCTCGCGCACGTCGATCGCTTGAACGGGAGCCTGATCCATATAGGAGTAACCCTTGAGGGCCTTGACGATATCCGCGATTCGCCGGGCCCCGTGACCGATCTCTTCGAGCAGCGTGTAGGCCGTGAACTGACTGCCGAAGTAGTCGATCACGACCGGCGCTACCTTGGGATCAAAGCTCTTTGTCAGGTCGTCCAGCTCGGCGGAGCACAGCCCCATCGCCACGAGCGTGGATGCGTGCTCCCAGGGGTCTTCGATCCCCTTGTCATCGAGCCAGTCCTCCACCTCCTGTTCCAGGTCGCTGCGGGCAACCGGATCGAGTGAGCTCGGCGTCTTCGCTCGGGCTTCGGCCTCCTTTTCAAGCTCGGTGATGAGCGCGTGTTGTTCACTTGAAAGCCCCGCTGCGCCGAGCGCAAACTGAGCGCGCTCAAGGCGCGCGATGGAAGTCCTCAGCTGCTCCGCCCCCTGCCTGGCTATCGCCGTAGGATTGTTCAGCTCGTGAGCCATGCCCGCGCTAAGCCGGCCCAGAGTCGCCAGCCTCTCGCTCTGACGCAACGTGACCTCTTGCTGGAGGTATGCCTGCTCGAGATCCCGAAGCTTCTGTTGCTCCCACAGCATGTGGACCTTTCGGTGAAAGAAGCCGCACACCATCGAAAGGCATTTCACGTCGAGCTCGGTGAAGGGCTGGCGTCGCCTGCTGAACAGATAGAGGGCCTGAGTCTTGCCGTTCTCGACCAGGGTGTTCACCGAGATCTGCTCGAGATCGTCTTTCTGGAGATGCGCAGGGAGCTGTTCCAGAGCGTCGGTCAGCGATTCGCCGCAGAGGATATGCGTCTTGCGGTCACGCCATAGCCTCGCTTCGAGGCTCGACAGGTCGGCCGGGCACCTGCGCATGACCTCCGCGCCACCTCGAAACCCGTCTACGACAACCGCGGTCGGTTCCGGCCCTTCGGCGTCCTCCGGATCGCCATCGAAACAGACATACCGCCAAGAGTAGACATCCGCGATGTACTTGAGCCGACGGGCCAAAACCTCGCCGACAGATTCGATATCGGTCGCCGCGTTGATCACGCCGGTCAGCTCGAATAGCGCCTCGTACCGCGACACCTTCGAGAGAAGATCCTGGGTCGAGGATCCCGAGCTTGCCGCACGGTCGTTCAATGAGATCCTGCCTGGGGCATCCGGCTCTCAACCGTTTCGGGCCTCGGCGAACTCGGCTCCGTCTGGAATCTCGTCTGGAGGCAAACCCGAGGCCGCTTCCAGCCGACCGCTGAAGTTGAAGAACGAGGCGAGAGCCGTGATCTCCCAGATTTCACGCTCGTTCCAGCCGGCGCTCGCGAGCGATTCGATGTCGTTCTCGTCCACGAGACTCGGCATCTCCGTGAGCTTGCTCGCGTAACCGAGCACTGCTCGAGTCTTCGGATCCAGCTCGTATTCGGACCACGTCGTCGCGAACTCGTGGCTGAGATGCTCATCGCCAGTCAGGCGGCGAACTGCCGCCGTATGAAGGCCTAGTCACGGAGCGCCACCCACTTTGCCATTGACGACCGTTGCCAGCATCTCCCGCTGCAGGCGGGTGAGAGGCGACGACCTGCGGAGGTGAAGGTGGCGATACAGGGATCCTGCAGGCCGGGCCACCTTCAGATCGACCGCAAGCACCTGAAACACCCCAGGCACGACGCCGCCATACTGACGACGAACCCAGCGGAAGAACAGCTTCCGGACTCCGCTGACCTTCTCCGGTACGACCGTCATGATGTTGGGCATTCATTCTCCTCTTCTTCCGTCACTGGCTGAACTTAGCACGCCGCTGCCGGCCACGGACACCTTTATCGGGCGTCCATACGGAGAAGAATAGAGGTTCTCCCGACTTGTGGTTTTCCGGTGACGGTCTAACGTGAGATCGATGCTGCTCGGTAACCCACGACTGCGCCGAGCGGACGCCCCTAAGGACGCCTGCCTGACCGCACCCTTCGGTTGCTGGAAGGGGGTCCTATGATTCGACTACGCCTGCCAAGCTATGTGGTTGCTCTTGCCCTGCTCCCTGCGTGTAGCGGCGACTCGGGCACCGGTCTAGGGACCGCTGGTTCACTGCGCGTCACGACCTCGACCACGGGAGCGGCTCTCGACGGTGACGGATTCTCCTGCAGGATGGATGGCGGGGCAAGCCAACCCATGGGAATCAACGAGACGGTGACGCTTACCGGTATCCGTCCAGGTCCTCATTCGATCGAGCTACTGGACGTCGCGGCGAACTGCGAAGTTTCCGGCTCCAATCCGCGCAGCCTCATGGTGCCTGCCGCTGTGACAATAGCCCTGACGTTCGACGTGGCGTGTGATTAGCTAGCCAGTCGACCCTACTCAGTCGCCGGCCTGGAGCTGCCTCAGTCGCATACCTGGTAGACGGTGTCGATCACGGTGCCGTCCACCCACTTGATCACGGCAACGGGCACATCCGTCACGCGAGCGTTCTGCGGCTTGCCCCCACACAGACGCTCCACCTCCTGCTGCAGCTCCTCGATCGGCCGGATTGGAAGATCGGATCCCCGGAGGGTGTCCAAGAGATCCTCGCGCCGTGGGTTGATCGCGATACCCCGCTCGGTGGCCACGACATCGATCAGCTCGCCGGGGCCCGTGATGGTCGTGACCTCGTCTTTGATCACCGGGATCCGGTCCCGGAACGAGGGAACGGCCAGGATCGAGCAGCTCGAGGCCAGGCAGTTCTGCCAACCGCCGATTCCGTGGAGGAGGCGGCCATCCGAGTGCGTGTTGACGTTCGCGTTGAACTGGATGTCGACCTCGGTTGCCCCGAGCACCACGGCATCGACGATGGATGCGAAGTTACCCTTGCCGTGGAAGTTGTAGGAGGTGAAAGGCGACGTGGCGACGTGCCTCGGATCAGCGCCGATGGAGCGCACGCCGTCCAGGTCGAAGGTCTGTCCGTCCAGGATGTAGTCGGTCAGGCCCTCCTGGAGCAGCTCCACGAGGTACCGGGTGGAGCCGCCGCGAACGAAGCGGGCCTTCACGCCGGCTTCTCGCATGAGGTCGGCCAGATAGTGGACGAAGGCGAGCGCGATCCCACCCGCACCCGCCTGGAAGGAGAAGCCGTCCCGCATGATGCCCGCCTCCTTGAGCAGACGGGCCACGTTCCGGGCGATCATCAACCGCTCGGGGCTGCGGGTGATGCGCGTCGTGCCGGAGACGATCTTCTCGGGGTCGCCGATGCTGTCGACCTCGACGACGTAGTCCACGTTGTTGCCCTGGATCTGCCACGGGATGCAGGGGAACGGAACGAGGTTGTCGGTGACGACGATGACGTGCTCGGCGTACATCGAGTCCGCCAGCGCGAAGCCCAGCGATCCGCACGCGGACGGACCGTGCGAGCCGTCGCAGTTGCCGAACGAATCGGCCGTCGGGGCGGCGATAACCGCCACGTCGATCTTCACCTCGCCATCCTGGATGGCTTGCCAGCGCCCGCCGTGGGATCGTAGCACGCCCAGCCCACGCATCTTTCCCTGCGAGCAGTAGTCGCCCAGAGGTCCGTTCAGGCTTCCTTCAATGTGATGGACCGTACCCGCCTCCATCAGATCGATGACCGACGCGTGGCAGGGGAAGGAGGCGCTCGGAAACCACATCAGGTCTCTCGCACCGAGGCGAGCCGCCGCCTCGAGCGCCATCACGCCTACCCGGTCCCCGTTGCGAAGATGGTGATGTGAGGAGATGACCATCCCGTCGGAGAGGCCGCAGCGCCGGAAGGCCTCTTCAAGGCTCTCCACCCGTTTGTCGCCGCTGGCTGGATAGTCGTTGCAGCTCCGGATCGGAGGGGCCCGCTTCCACCCCTCGGGCTCGTACTCGCCGACACCCCTGAAAGGGACACCTACCCGGCCGTTTACCTCGATGGGCACCATGCGGCCCAGCGCATTGGGCACCATCTCCGGACCGCCTCTCCCTTCGCCGGCGGGCCGAGTCCGCCGCCCGTCCGTCGGCTTCGTCGCTGTCTTCATCTGTCGGCCTCGCCCTCGGTCTCGCCCGTCGTGTCGGCCCTCTCGGCCGGAATCAACCCGAGCTCCCTCGCCTGCTCCACCAGATTCATGGCCTGCTTGACCACCGGGGGATCGATCATCTTCGACCCCAGGCTCACCACTCCCCGGCCCTCGGCCCGTGCCCGCTCGTACGCGCCCACGATCTTCAGGGCCTTCTCGATCTGAGCCGCGGGCGGCCGAAACGCCTCGTGAATGACCTGGATCTGCCGCGGGTGTATGCAGCCCATCCCCTCGTAGCCCATCGCGCGCGAGCGCTCGCCCCACCTTCTCAACCCCTCGGCGTCGTCGACCTGACCGTACACGGAATCGATCGCCTGAACGCCGGCCGCCTTGGCCGCGTTGACGAGGCGTTGACGTGCCCAGGCCGACTCGGCTCCTTCCTCCGACCTGGAGACCCCGAGATCGGCGGAATAGTCCTCGAGCCCTATCGTGAGCGCGGCGATTCGCGGGCTGGCGCGGGCGATATCAAAGGCATCCTCGATCCCGAGCGCGCTTTCGAGGATCGGCATCAGCCAGACTGGGCGGTCGGCCCCGGCAGAGTCTTCCGATTCCCACGGGATCGAGTCGAGCGCCTCGTCCACGTCGCGCACCTGGTCGGCCGTCTCCACCTTCGGAATCAGGATCAGGTCCGGTGATTCAGGCACGACCGCGGCCAGGTCCTCAAGTCCGAGCGGCAGTTGGTTGATCCGGACCATGCGCTCGGCCTCCTGGAAATCCACGCAACGCAGGGCGTTTCGAACCAGCAGCCGGGCCGCCGGCTTGGCGTCAGGATGTACCGAGTCCTCCAGGTCCAGGATGATTCCGTCGGGACCGTAGAGCCCCGCGCTGATGAAGAACTTGGGCTCGTTGCCGGGAAGGTAGAGCCGAGAGCGACGCATCCGGCTTCGCGGAGGCGAAGGCGGAAGCGGAACGACCCGGGCCGGGCGGGCATCGTCGGCCGGCGCGATTCCGGCCGCCAGGGCGGCGGCTTCGAGCCGTGCCTGGATCACGAAGGGGAGTGCGCCGGTGTCCTCCAAGGCCACGCATGCGTCCGTTACTCCGAGTGTCGCGAGGACCTCGTCGACCTGGCTCCTGATCGCCTCCCCGTAATAGGGCTCGACCCGGGAGCTCAGCTCCAACTCGAGCCCGCCGTGGCCCCGCAGCTCGAGCTGTACCCAGACATCGGAGCGAATCCCATCGCCACGGCGGCCCGCCGATCCGATCCCGGCGGCCTTCGATTCGACCGTCACGCTCATATCGCCCTCCGGTTCACACGGTAGCCAACACACCCAGCTTTGTGATCACCGCATCGGTCATCTCGTGCGTGCTGGCCGCGCCCATCTCGATCACGTCGGGGCCTCCCGGCAGCTTCATCATGTCGTAGACCCGCACCCGGCCCTCCTCCACCACCTCCGCCACCGCCTCGCGGATGCGGCTCGCCGCCTCCAGCTCGCCCACGTGATCCAGCATCATGGCCGAGGCGAGGATCATCGCGATGGGGTTCACGATCGGTGGATCGAGTTCGGCGTACTTGGGCGCCGAGCCGTGAGTCGGCTCGAACACCGCGACCTCATCGCCGATGTTGCCCGAGGCGGCAAAGCCCAGGCCTCCGACGAGCCCGGCGAAGGCATCGGAGACGATGTCGCCGAACAGGTTGCCGGCCACGATCACGCCGTACGCCTCGGGATTCTTGGTCAGCCACATCATCTGGGCATCGATGTTGGTGGACCACAGCTGGACCTCCGCGAACTCGGCGTGGACCCGCTTCGCCTCCTGCTCCAGCATCCCCGATGTCTCCCGCAGGACGTTCGGCTTCTCGCACACGGTGACGGACTCGTAGCCGTGCTTCCGGGCATACTCGAACGCCGCACGCAGTATGCGCTGGCACGCATGTCGGGTGAACACCCGCGTGCTGATCGCCAGATCCTCGGGCGCCGTGTCGGCGAACTTTGCGAACTTCGGGTGGGTGGCCAGCGCCGAAAGCACCGGCTCGGGCGGGTTGGTCCATTCGAGGCCGGCGTACATACCTTCGGTGTTCTGGCGAAAGATAACCGCATCGACCAGGGGCTCCTCATACCCACCGTCCCCTGTGCGGCGGATGAAGTTTAGGGGGTTCCCAGTGAAAGAGCGGCACGGCCGGATGCACACGTCCAGGTTGAAAAGTTGCCGCATTGTGACGATCGGGCTGTAATACGTGAACCCTTTCCCGATCAGCCCCGGATCTAGCTCGGCGGCCGCTTCAGGCTTCGGCTTGGAGGTGATCGCCCCGAAGAGCCCAAGCCTGTGCTCTTCAAGCAGCCGGATCGTTCGCTCGGGAAGCGCGTTTCCCTTGCTCTTCCAGAACTCCCATCCGATGTCCGCGTGCACGTATTCCGCCTCGAAGCCCACCGCCTCCAGCACGCGGAGGGCCTCAGAGAGCACGACTCCGCCGATGCCGTCGCCCGGCATCGTGACCACCGTGTAGTTCGCCATCGCTCGTCTCCGTTATGTCTTCGCGCCCGATCCGATCTGCTCGCCTTCGGCGCGCCTTGCCGCGTCGTCCGCTACGCGATCCCGAGCGTTCGCCTTACCTGGTTCTCCACCCCACCGGCCACCACGAGCCCCTGAGGCACCGCACCCAGAGGAAGGAAGCGAAAGGCCGTCGATCTGTAGTTGATCGACCCGGAGGAGAAGTCGATCGCGATCTCATCGCCCGGGATAATCGTCTTCTCCCCGGCCGCGATCCCCTCCTCGAGCTCCTCCTTCAGCCGGCTCGACAGCTCAGGGCAGGACACGCACGGAAAGCCGTTGTTGAAGGCGTTGCGCAGGTAGGTCTGCGAGAAGCTCCCAGCCAGCACGAGCGCGACGCCGCAGGCCTGAAGCGCCGTCACCGCTTGCTCGCGGCTCGAGCCAGTGCCGAAGTTCCAGCCGCCCACGACGATGTCGCCCTCCCGGACCAGGCCGGCCAGCTCGGGATCGTAATTCTCGAACACCACCCGGGCCATCGCCTCGGCCGTCATGTCATCCCGGTAGGTGTAGTCCTTCCCGTAAATCCCATCCGTGTTGAGGTTATCCTGCGGAAGAAAGATGAGCCTGCCTGTGATCCGCTCCGGAAATCCCGGCAGGATCTCCACGATCTGGACGGGCCCTTCCCCGGCCTCCGGAATCTGCTCCCGAGCCTCGAAGCGGCTCGCCAACCGGCGGCCATTGCCCGGCCCGGGGGCGGCGATGTAGCCGGCCGCCGCCGATGCGGCCACGACGGCCGGGCTCGCCAGATAGCACTGGGCGTCCCGGGAGCCCATTCGGCCCTTGAAGTTCCGGTTCGTGGCCGAGATACCGACCTCTCCCGGCTCGAGCAGCCCGGTCCCGAGGCCGATACACGGCCCGCACCCGGGCGGAAGCGGGATGGCGCCGGCATCGATCAGGATCTGCCAGGTGCCTCGTCGCTCCGATTCCTCCTGAACCTCGCGGCTGGCAGCCGCGACGTAGAGCTCGACGTCATCCGCAACACGCCTGCCCTCCAGGACGGCCGCGGCTGCTGCGATATCCTCGGCCCGTGAGTTCACGCAGGACACCAGGTAGGCTTTCTGAATCGGGATCGACTCGAGCTCGGCCAGGCGTGTGCCCACCTGCACCGTGTCAGGCCCCGAGACGTACGAGGTCACCTCGGAGAGGTTCAGCGTGATCCGCCCGGCGTAGTTCGCGTCGTCATCCGGAGTCGGCGGCTCGAGCTCCCAACCCGCGAGCTCGTCCTCGCCGACCCGCTCGATGCCCCGGCCGCCCAGGGTTTCCCTCCGCGCACCCACGTAGCGGAGCGTCTTCGAGTCCACCGGAAACCACCCCACGAGGGCTCCCCACTCGGTGGTCATGTTGGCGATCGTCAGCCGCTCCTCTACGGACAGCGTCGAGACGCCTGGCCCCGCGAACTCCACCGCGGCGTTCAGCACCTCCCCGTGGTTGTAGAGGCCGCACAGCGCGAGGATGACGTCCTTGCCGGCGGCCCCTTCAGACAGTTCGCCCTCGAGCACGACCTGCACGGTCCGCGGGATCTGCCACCAAAAGGTGCCGGTGGCCCAGATCGCCGCGGCATCAGTGCGCACGACTGGCGTTCCGATCGCGCCTACTCCTCCGTACATGTTGGCGTGGGAGTCCGAGGCCACGACGAACGACCCGGGAACGGCGTACTGAGCCTCGACCATCACCTGGTGCCCGATCCCCGTTCCGGCCGGATAGAAATCGACCCCCTGGAGCCGGGCGAACGACTCGATCGAGCTGTACTTGGCCAGGTTCGCGTCCGAGGAGTTCTGGATGTCATGGTCCAGGACGAACACGGGCTGCGAGGGGTCCAGGACCCGGGTAGCGCCGATCGCCGCAAACTTCTTCATAACCGGGGCGGAGTTGTCGTGCGTCAGCACGTGGCGCGGCCGAATGGTCAGAAAATCCCCGGCCCGGAGCGGCCGACCCTGGGGGCCCTCGGCCATGTGGCTCTGGGCAACCTTCTCTACGATCGTCTGGCCCATGTTCGTCTCCTCAGACCAGGGCGAGAGCGCCCGCCCGCGTCAGCTGAATCAGGTCCGTGATGGAGGCCACCTTCTCGAGGTTCCATACGGCGTCCTTGAGATCGGCCAGCTGCTCCACCGACAGGATCGGCGCGGCGAGCGCGTCGAACTTCTCCTCGATCTCCGCGTCGGTCAGCGGATTACGGGGGTCGCCCTTCGGATAGTCGATCTGTTTCGAGAACTGACGACCGTCGGTGGCCCTGATCGTGACGATCACTCGTTGCAGCTCGGGAAAGAGTGCTTCGATCTCTGGATCCGCCACGACCTCTACTTTTTGGAGTTGGGCCCGGATCGTCGGGTCCATGATCTTCTCGTCGGTGAACTGGAGCGGCGTCACCTGCCGTTCGGCGACGGCCGCCGCGATCACGTATGGCAGGCTGTGGTCGGCGGTTTCCTTCGTCCGTGGATCGTACTTCGAGGGGTCCGCCAAGATGTCCGCTGCCCGGGCCAGCGATCGGATATGGACGGTCTCGACCTCATCGGGCTCGAGATCGTTCTCCTTGATCAGGTCGAGCGTGCAGGAGATCGGGGCGTGGGTGAGCGCCTCGGTCGGAAAGGCCTTCATGCCGCACTGGGTGATGCGGAATCCATCGCCCAGTCCCTCCTCGAGGATCTCCAGCTTCCACTCCGGCCCCATGCAGTGGACGAGCCCCTCCTTGCCGTCGATGACGTGCTCGGGACCGCTGTAGCCCTTCTCGGCCAGTAGCGCGGCCAGGACTCCGCTCTGGGTCGCCAGCGGATCTACCGTGTTCTTCATCATCGTGAGCTTGCCGGCCGTCACGGCTCCCAGGGTGGCCATGCGAGAGCCCGAGATCCCGATGGCGTGCTGCATCTGCTCTGGGCTCAGGCCCAGCATCCGGGCCGAGACGATCGGAGAGACGAACGCGGTGAGCGTCGCGTGGTGCCATCCTCGCTCGCGGATGCCGGGGAATGCCGCCTCGCAGAGCCTCATCTCGAACTCATGGCCGAGCACGATGCCCAAGATCAGGTCGCGCCCCTCCCTCTCGGCGCGCTCGCCGCACGCCATGGCGGCTGGGATGATGTCCGAGGGATGGGATGGATCCTGCTTCCAGTAGATGTCGTTGTAGTCCATCACACGGACCATGAGGGCGTTGAGCAGCGAGGCGGAGATCGGGTCCATTCGCTCGCCGGTCCCGATGATCGTGGCCGGGCCCGTGCCGCCGTGCTCCTCGAGCACCTCGAGTGCGATCTTCACGTCGTGCTGCTGAAAACCTCCCAGCGCGCAGCCCAGGGAGTCCAGCAGATAGCGCTTCGCCTCCCGCACCGCCTCGGCGGTCAGGTCGTCGTAGCTCAGGTCGCAGGCCCAGCGTGAGATTCGGGCCGTGATCGTGTCGCTCACGTCTCCGTCCTTTCCATTCCTGTCTCGAGGCCGGCTTGCGTGGCGGCCCCGTAAGCGGCCTTACCGCGTCAGGTTCTTGAGGTCAGCTCAGGTTCTTGAAGGGCTCGTAGCTCATGAAATCGGCGTGATGAACGATGAACGCCTCCGTGCTCCGCTTGACGAGATCGCCCTCCGCCGCGTGCGTCGCGATGATGTGACACACCTCGTCCGGGACCCCGCACGCCATGGCCAGGTGCACTCCGGTGAACGGGTGCCGAAGGGCCTTGCCGCGCTCGCTCTGCACCGCCTCGCCACCGACCCGCTCGTACTCCAGCAGCTTGCCGACATCGGCGAGGATGGCGCCTGCGATGACGACGTCCATGTCGATCGGGAGCGCGCGGCCCAGGAACTCGTTCATCGCCTCGGCCGAGCGCCGCGCGATGTGAACGACGCAGCGCTTGTGCTCCATGAAGGTCGCCGGACAGCCGGGAATCAGAAGAGTGAACGGGATCTCCTCCAGGTCGTCTGGCTCGAGCGGGCTGGCCTCGAACGCCTTGAGCCAGGTCTGCAGGGTGCTCTCTTTGATCTCGGGACTGCGGATCCAGTGGAGCTCCGGCCACAGCTGCTGGACGGCTTCACGCATCGGAACGACTCCTCGGGCTCAAGGGCCGGCAGTCGGCGATCGGGCCTGGTCGTCGGCAGGCGTCTACTGCAGCATCAAATCGGCGGAAACGGCGGGATCGCCGAGCCGGAGCAGGTCGTGTACTTGCTTATACGGCTTGGACTTTCCGTTTCACAAGCTTACGTAAACATCTACACAGGGAATCACGATTGGCAAGTCGGGAGAACCTCAATTCCGTGCGTACGGATAGCGGCCCCGGCGGTGGCTGGCAGCTCCGCGTCAGAAGCGGAATGCGCGCTGCACCTTGATCGTCAGGCCGTTCGACTCCAGGTCCCACTGGTCGCCGAACTCCTGGATGTTGTGGTTGTAAACGACAAACAGGTCGCCGTACGGGTCGAACGTCCACCGCACTCGGTTGTTGAACCCGACGGAGCGGCTCTCGTTGTCGTACTGCGCGAGAAGGCTGGCGTTGAGATCGGACGTGAAATGGAGCTGCACACGGCCAACGAAAAGGTCTTTGGTAAAATTGCCCTCCGGCAGCCGGCCGACGTTGTGTTCGGCCGAGAACTCGAAGTTCACTGTGGCGGACGGCTTCCAGGCGACCACGACCTCGATCTCGTCCAGGCTGCCATCGTAGAAGCTCCCGAACCACCAGGCGATCGCGCCGCTCACCTTCCGCCAGGAGGCGAACTCCACCAGAGCCCGGTAACGGAGCCACTGGTACGACCCCACAGGAATCACGACGCCTTCCGCGATCTCGAACGGCTCCTCCAGTCTCTCGCCCTCGGGAATGAAGTTGAACTCGGTCTTGTCACCGGTCTCCCAGTCCCAGTTGAACGGGGCGGTGAAGACCTGGTAGCTCTCCCAGCTCCCGTCCAGATCCAGTACCAAACGCGTGAAGAGCTGGAAGTTCATCTTGCGTAGCGGCTTCCATCCCGGCCGCGGACGGAACTGAGCCCGCGGTTGGATGATCTGCACGTCCTTCCTGGGCACGAAGCCGAGAGACGGATCGAAGTCCTCGCCCATCCTCTTGTAGATGAGCGCAACATCCCACAGGTCGTTCGGATAGTCGATCTTGATGCCGGCGGCCACCCGGTCTCCATCCAAGTCTTCGCGGTCGGTGACCAGTCCCCATACACCCACGAGAAAGTTCTTGTCGCCGGCCAGCCGGGAGGTCTGGTACGTGAAGTCGGCTCCGGCCAGCCAGCTCCCGCTGCGCCCCAGCGGGTCGCCGAACGTGGCAATTACCCCGGCAGAGCTCTCTGCGAGGACGTTTTGGAGGACCCGCACCACCCCCATCGATGCACTCGGAACAAGGTCTTCCACCGCCCTCGTCCTGGCCGCGAGCGCGCCGAAGTTGGTGTTCCCGACGCGGCCGTTCGACTTGAGCCCCACATCGATCGGCACCTCCTGTCCCTCGACCAGCCCGATCCGCCGGCTGAAGAACGGAAGCACGTCACTGCCACGCTCGAGACTGAACTGGTAGATGTCGGAGCCCGCCAGGAAGAAGTCACGCTTCTCGGGAAAGAAGAGTGGAAAGCGAGTGAGGTTGGTCTGCCGCACGTCGACCTCGGTCTCCGCGAAGTCGGTGTTCACCGTGAGGAAGGCCCCGACGTTGGGGCCGATACGCTGTGCGACGTCTAAGCTGGGCTTGAACCGGTATTCCGGGTCCGCTTCGTGCTCGGGCACACCTCCCCCGCCGGCCAGCGCCGGCCGTACGGTCAATCCGAGCCCGAGATCGAACTGCAGGAGACCGGTCAGCAGACCGGCGCGGCTCGTCTGGGTGATCTCGTAGTCGCGCCGGGTGCCCGACCACCGGGAGGTCTCCTGCAGACGCTGTATGCGCCGCTGGATATTGAGGCCCCAGGAATCCAGGTGCTTCGCGAACGCGATGCTGGAGAGCGGAATCCTTATCTCGAGAGACCATCCCCACGAGCCGCGGGCCGTGGCCGCCTCCCACACGGCGTCCCAGGTCGGTCTCTGTCCCTCGCCCCGGTCGATGATCAGGGCGTCGTAACGGGCGCCGCTTGGGTTGACGCCGAAGACGTAACCCGATCGCCCGTCCCGGAAGGTGTCCAGCACGACGAGGATGTAGTCCTCGAGGAAGATGTCCGCGTCCCGCTCTTTCGAGAAGCTGACGATTCCGGCCGGGTCCGGGTCGTACGCGATGACGCCCAACAGGAGGTCGCGAGAGGTGGCCAGCACTCGGACGGCGGTCCGACCCGTCGGAGATGCACCCTCCGTCGGGTCGATCATTACGAGGTCCGGGATGGAATCGGCGGCAAGCCATTCCGGCTCATCCAGCAATCCGTCGAGACGGATGCTGTCCTCGACGAGCGGTCGGGCTCGAACCGAGGGAGGTGGCGGCTCCTGGGCGTTCAGCTTGGCCGGGGAAAGGAGGCTCGACGCAACGAGCAGCACACCGATTCCACGGAGAACCACTACTGACGGAGGTCCGAGAGCCGCCGGAGGTAGGAGAGCAGTAGCTCGGAATCCGGCTCCGGCATTGCCTCCTCGAGCTCCAACGCCTTTTCGTAGCTTGCCTTCGCGGATGCGGAGTCGCCCACTTGCAGGAACGCCCAACCCAATCCGGCCCGTGCCCTGGACTCTGCGGGATACTCGGCAACGGCCCGGTGCGCGACATCGAGCGCCGCCTCGGCGTTGCCTTGCTGCACCAGCCCTACCCGTACGCGGAAGTAGGCGTTTTCCGGGATCTGAACGGGGTACCCATGCTTGATCGATAGCGCTTCGTAGAATTCGGCTACCGCCGCCATACCCGCCTCACTCACCGAATCGGGCATGGCCCAGCTCCCGTACATCGCTCTCAACCCATCCAACATCGCCTTGTAGGGTACGTAGGTGTGCCCCTCTCCTGGAACCTCGAGGTACTCGAACATGAGGTTGGCGCCCGTTGCACTCCCGAGAAGCGGCTTGATCCCGTTTCGAACGGAGCGATCCATGTCTCCGCCCTCTTCCGAGCCGAGTGTCACGACCAGCGGCTTGGCGAGAAGGACACCGGCCCGGAGGGCCGACTCGAACTGCGCCAATGACCTGTCCTCGTCCCACCAAAGGCTCGGACTGATCGCTAGATAGGCGGAAAACACATCCGGGCGTCGCATGTAGGTGTCCACCGCGAACAGGCCGCCAAGAGACCAGCCAGCCACGATCCGATACGGCTGCGTTCGGTATCGGGCCTCTATGAGGGGGAATACTTCACCCTTGAGAAAGTCGATGAATCGGTCGGCGCCGCCGCTCGTTGGAAACCGAAGGGGCCCTTGCATGGGAGCGTGCGTGGGCGTGAAATCGCGGTTCCTGTCCTGGTTCACCAAGCCGACAACCACCATCTCCGGGACTGGATAGTCACGGATGTACCTTGTCTCGGAGAGGAATTGAACAGCGGCAACGGCCTGGCGAAAAAAGAACTCGCCGTCCAGGACGTACAAAACCGGATACGACCTTGCTGAAGAGTGGTATCCTCCGGGCAGCCGAACATACAGGCGGCGCCGTTCTCCTAACGTCGCGGATTGAAAGGTGAGTCGTTGCTCCGCACTCCAGCTCTCCACCTGAACTTGCGCCACCGCAGGACCTGGGATGGACAGCACGAACGCGATGAGCGCCGCAACGACAGCTCGAGATATCATGCTCGGTGTCATCTCTTTTGTCTGAAGAGCAGGACGGCAATCCTGCTAAGGTAGCCAGCCCGTGCCACAGCGAGTCGCCCGAATCACACCCAGCCGAAGCGGATTAGCGTCTTGTTGGCCCGCCACGCGAAGAGCGCCGCCAGAGCGATGAGAGCCAGGTTCAGGGCGACATCGAACCTCCCCTGGACCTGCAAGCCGAGGATGATGGTCACGAGAACCAAGAAAAGGCAGAGCGTCGCCAGCCACTTTCGCCGAACCCTATAGGGCTTGAGGCGGGCTGCGAGGCCCTCCGGAGCCGGTTGCCCGGGATCCACATCGGCGAGCAGGCGTTCGATTTTCGGCTGAAGCCCCAGATGCACGTAGGAGAGCAGCCCCATCAGCGTGAAGAGGAGGAGCGTCTTCACAAGCAGCACCCAGTCGGACCAGAGCTCCTCGATGCCGAACGGACCGACGACCAGCATGAGGACGCCGGTCACCAGTACAGTGGCCTGGAACGCAAAACACCTCGTCGCGCCGCGCCGGATGATGTTCTCCAGGTACCGGTCCGCGTAGTAGTTGAACGAGGAGCCGAGCTGCGCACGCTCGTTCACCACGATCAGGTTGAACAGCGGGACCGACATGAACACGAAACCGATCACGTGCATGAATCTCAGGAGGTCGTAAACACTGTCCATCGTTCGCCCCCTACTTACGGCTCCATTCCCGTAACTTATGTGTGTTCACCTAGTTAGATCGTCACCCGCTTCCAGCCAGGGCGGCAGGACCTTGACGAGGACCCAAAGGATGAAGAGCGGCAGAAACAGCAGTGCGCTGGCCATGAGCAGTCCCTCCGCCCCGAACAGCTCCAGCTTGTAGACCGTCAGCCCGCGCAGGCTCTTGGAGAAGAGCTGTCCCCCCAGCACCACGTTCCACCGGATGCTGAAGATCCCGATCTGCACGAGGGTCGCGCAGGCTAGGTAGATGAGACGCCTGAGCTCGGCAGGGGTCCTGGACACCCCTCTGTCGGACAGCGCCGGCGAGACCACGCCCAGCAGGATCAACGGGAGGAGCGTTCCCAGCACGACCTGAAGCACGATCAGGCTGATGAACAGCCGGCCCTGAATCATCTGGGAGAGAATCTCGATCGACTCCTCGGATTCATAGAGGCGGTGGATGAAATCGAGCATCTCCAGCGAGAAGTCGACGATCATCGCGTAGAACAGGAAAGCGGCCAGCTTGTCCGCACACCGCATGTCCACGGGCTTCGACCTGAACAGGCTGGCGGCCACGTAGATGAACAGGACGAGCGCGATGCCCGAGACGATGGCGGAGAACAGGAACACCACCGGCATCAGCACGCTGCTCCACCACGGGTTCGCC
>JBDHGL010000055.1:0-26631 GCA_039589875.1 Gemmatimonadota bacterium | reverse complement strand
AGCTCATCCGAGCGGTTTTCAACCCACAACGGTTCGGCCCTCCACGAGGCATTACCCTCGCTTCAGCCTGGCCATGGATAGATCACACTGGTTTCGGGTCTCGCCCCACGGACTGAAACGCCCAGTTAAGACTCGCTTTCGCTACGGCTACGCCGCTGAACGGCTTAACCTAGCCCGCGAGGACGAACTCGCCGGATCATAATGCAAAAGGCACGCGGTCAGAGCAGCGTCGCGCCCGAAGGCACGCGCCCTCCTCCCACCGCTTGTAGGCACAAGGTTTCAGGTTCTATTTCACCCGCCTCCCGGCGTGCTTTTCACCTTTCCCTCACGGTACTAGTTCACTATCGGTCACAGGCTCGTATTTAGCCTTGGCAGATGGTCCTGCCGGGTTCGACCGGGATTTCTCGTGTCCCGGCCTACTCAGGAAACGACCCCAGGCCGCTCGTCGTACATCGCCTACAGGGCTCTCACCTCCTACGGCGCGGCTTTCCAGCCGGCTTCGGCTCGTACGGTCGAACAGACCCGAGAGACCGGCAGATCTCTCCAGATCGCCCCTACAACCCCACCCGGGCAACGGCTGCCGCCTTACACCCGCGCGGTTTGGGCTCTTCCCCGTTCGCTCGCCGCTACTGAGGGAATCACGGTTGTTTTCTCTTCCTCGAGGTACTTAGATGTTTCAGTTCCCTCGGTTCGCCTCCCAAAGCCTATGTATTCAGCAATGGGATGACCGGGCATTACCCCGGCCGGGTTTCCCCATTCGGACATCCAAGGATCAACGCTCGCGTGCAGCTCCCCCTGGCTTATCGCAGCTTGCCACGTCCTTCATCGCCGGCCTGTACCAAGGCATCCACCTTGCGCCCTTACTACTTGATCCCCTCTCTGCGTTGGGGGTCGCGACGCGACGAGAGTACCGGTCGCAAGACCGTCATCTCGAAGCGAAGCGTCCCACAGAGCGGAGACTCGTCGCCTCTCGGCGCCCACAAGCATACAGCATACAAACAACCCGCTCGCTCACACCTAGTTGTCAAAAAGCAAAAGGACCGCTGATTAGCGGTAGCCGCATATTGTAGCGGAAAAAAGTTACACGGTCAATATGGCTGAGGTTCCAAGGCTCCCGCCGATGCCGGAGCCTCGCTCGCTTCCAGTGGTCGGACCTCTTCCGCGATCACGGTCACCTCGTTGTCCACGACCTGCAGGAAGCCGCGGGCCACGTGGAAACGGTGCATCGTGCGACGCTCCCGGAGCCGCAGCTCTCCCTCTCCGAGCAGCACCATCATCGGCGCATGGCCGTACAGAATGCCGAGCTGCCCGTCGTGCGCGGGGGCGACGATCGCCTCCGCGGCACCCTCGTAGCCGAGACCGGCCGGCGAGATGATGCTGATCTGCAGCACGCGGGGGTCGGCACTCACGCCGCGGCTCCCGCCAGCTTCTCGGCCTGCGCTACGACTTCGTCGATGCCGCCGACCATGTAGAACGCCTGCTCCGGCAGATGATCGAACTCCCCGCTGATGACCCGTTCGAACGACTCGATCGTCTCCTCGAGCGGCACGTACTTGCCGGGCGTGCCGGTAAAGACCTCGGCGACGAAGAACGGCTGCGAGAGGAACCTCTGGATCCGCCGCGCCCGGCCGACGATCACCTTGTCCTCTTCGCTCAGCTCATCCATGCCGAGAATCGCGATGACGTCCTGAAGATCCTTGTATCGCTGCAGGATCTCCTGGACGGCGGTCGCCACACCGTAATGCCGCTCGCCGATGTACTGTGCGTCCAGGATCCGGCTCGTGGAATCCAGCGGGTCGACCGCCGGATAGATCCCGAGCTCGACGATCTGCCGCGACAGGACGGTGGTCGAATCGAGATGCGTGAACGCCGCCGCCGGAGCCGGGTCGGTCAGGTCGTCGGCGGGCACGTAAATGGCCTGAACCGAGGTGATCGACCCCGTTTTCGTCGACGTGATGCGCTCCTGCAGCTCACCCATCTCCGAAGCCAGCGTGGGCTGGTAGCCCACGGCGCTCGGCATCCGTCCCAGCAGAGCCGACACCTCCGAGCCCGCCTGGCTGAACCGGAAGATGTTGTCGATGAAGTAGAGCACGTCCTGGCCAAGAACGTCGCGGAAGTACTCGGCGACCGTGAGGCCGGCGAGGCCAACCCGCAGCCGCGCGCCGGGCGGCTCGTTCATCTGCCCGTACACGAGGGCGGTCGAGCTCAGCACGCCCGACTCCTTCATCTCCAACCAGAGGTCGTTGCCCTCGCGCGTCCGCTCGCCCACACCCGAGAACACGGACAAACCGCCGTGCTCCTGAGCGATGTTGTTGATGAGCTCCATGATGATGACGGTCTTGCCGACGCCCGCCCCCCCGAAAAGGCCCGTCTTGCCGCCCTTCACGTAGGGCGCGATCAGGTCGATGACCTTGATGCCCGTCTCGAAGATCTCGGTCTTGGGCTCCAGTTGGGTGAACTTCGGCGCCTCGCGGTGGATCGGCCAACGCTCTTCCTCACCGACCGGCCCCTGCTCGTCGACCGGTTCGCCGAGGACATTGATGATGCGGCCCAACGGGGCCTCTCCGACCGGGACTGTGATCGGCTGACCCGTATCCACGACTTCCATGCCGCGCCTCACGCCGTCGGTCGCGTCCATCGCCACCGCCCGGACCTGGTTGCGGCCGATATGCTGCGCAACCTCGAGGATCAGGTCACGGTCCGTGCCGTCGTCGTCAGTCCAGCGCATCCGCACGGCGTTATAGAGCTCCGGCATCTCGCCGGGCTCGAACCCGACGTCGACCACCACGCCGATGACCTGCACGACTCGGCCCACGCCCTTGCCATTCCCCTTCTCGCTCATTGGCTCACATCACCTTTATGGTTCATCCGACCGTCTTCTTCCGGACTTGTGACCAGCAGTGTTCCGTCATTCCCGGCTCCCGAAAGGAGCCTCGGGCGGCCCGAGGAGACCCCGCAGCGAAGCGAGGAGGCTCCGAGGACATGTCGCCCGCAGCGACGGAAGGGAGACCGGGAGGGCGGGACGCCACTGCTAATCGACAAGGGCCTCCGCGCCTCCCATGATCTCGGCGATCTGTTGCGTGATTTCTGCCTGACGGGCGCGGTTGTACAGACGCGTCAGGTTGTTCGTCAGCTCATCGGCGTTGTCCGTCGCGTTCTTCATGGCGGTTCGCCGTGCACCCTGCTCAGCGGCCGCGTTTTCCACCAACGCCCGGTAGCCGGCGTTGATGATGTAGAGCGGAAGCAGACGGGAGAGAATCTCGTCCGCTGATGGGTCGAGGATATACCAGGGACCGGAACGCACCCCTTCTTCGGGCACGAAGACGGGAAGGACCTGCCTCGCCACCGGCGGCGTACTCAGTATGCTGCGGAACTCCGAATAGACCAGGAAGACCGCGTCGATCTCCCCAGCGACGAACTGCCGCGCCACCGGCTCGATAATGGCGCGGGCATCTTCGATCGTCGGGTTGTCGTCGATATCGGTTCGCGTGCTCGCCATCTCCACGCCGCGGAAGCGAAAGAAGTTGATGCCCTTCCTGCCGACGACGTGCAGATCCGCCTCGATCCCGTCCCGCTCCGCCCGGTCCAGGAGATCCCTGGCGGTGCGGATGAGGTTGGTGTTGAAGGCGCCGCACAGGCCTCGATTACTCGTGATGAGCACGATGGCCCCACGCTCGATCCGGTCAGGCTGACGGAGGATGGGCCTCAGCTCGACAAGCTCGGGAGTCACCAAGCGTTCGATCACCTCCTGAAGCTTGGCGGCGTAAGGCCGGGCTTGCTCCACGCGCTGGGTGGCGCGCCGAAGCTTCGAGGTGGCCACCATCTCCATCGTGCGCGTAATCTTCCGGGTGCTCTTGATAGAGCCGATCCGGCGCTGGATATCGCGCGCCTTGGCCATTAGCCGGCCGCGGCCGGTTCGGCTGCGGCTCCCTCCGTCTCGTCGACATCGGCGCGCGCGACAGCCTGCCCGCCGAAGATCTTCTTGAAGTCCTCGATCACGTCGACCAGCTGGCTCTCCAGCTCTTCGCTGAGCTCCTTCTCTTCGCGCAGCCGCGCGGCGATCTCGGGCCGCGACTTCATGTACTCGAGGAAGTCGCTCTCCCACTTTCCGATGTCCGCGACCTCCAGGTCGTCCAGATAGCCACGCGAGACGGCGAAGATCGCCAAGACCTGTTCCTCCACGGGCATCGGCTCGTACTGGCCCTGCTTTAGGACCTCTACAGTCCGTTCGCCCCTCGCGAGCTGACGCTGGGTGGCCGGATCGAGCTCGGAGCCGAACTGGGCGAACGCCTCAAGCTCGCGAAACTGAGCCAAGTCCAGCCGCAGGCGGCCCGCTACCTGTTTCATGGCCTTGATCTGCGCCGCGCCGCCAACCCGCGACACCGAGATCCCGACGTTGACGGCCGGCCGGACGCCCGAGTAGAAGAGGTCTCCCTCCAGGTAGATCTGACCGTCGGTGATGGAGATCACGTTGGTCGGGATGTAAGCGGAGACGTCGCCGGCCTGCGTCTGAATGATCGGCAGGGCGGTCAGGGAGCCGCCGGGCATCTTGAGGTCGGGATGAGCGGCGATGATCTCCGCGTCCTCGCTGATCTTGGCTGCCCGCTCGAGCAGACGGCTGTGCAGGTAGAAGACATCACCCGGATACGCCTCGCGCCCCGGCGGACGCCGGAGAATCAACGAGATCTGCCTGTACGCATCGGCCTGCTTCGAGAGATCGTCGTAGATAACGAGCGTGTGCTTCCCCTCCTCGTACATGAAGTACTCGGCCATCGCGCAGCCGGCGTACGGAGCGATGTACTGGAGGGTCGCTGGGTCGGAGGCGGTGGCAGAGACCACGATCGTGTGGTCCATCGCCCCTTCCGCGGCGAAGCGCTCGACGACGCTTGCGACCGTCGAGGCTTTTTGGCCGATCGCCACATAGACACAGACGACGTCTCCGCCACGCTGGTTGATGATCGCGTCGAGCGCGATCGCCGTCTTGCCGGTGCTCCGGTCACCGATGATCAATTCCCGCTGGCCCCGCCCTATCGGGATCATGGAGTCGATGGCCTTGATCCCCGTCTGAAGAGGCGTGTCCACCGGCTTTCGGTAGACGATGCCGGGCGCCTTCCGATCCACCTTCATGTTTGTCGCCGCCGGGATCGGCCCCTTGCCGTCCAGCGGCTCGCCCAGCGGATTCACGACACGGCCGAGAAATTCGGGGCCGGTCGGCACTTCCAGCACGCGGCCCGTGCGGCGCGCCGGATCGCCTTCTTTCAGCTGGAGGTAGTCGCCCAGGCACACGGCTCCGATGTTGTCCTCCTCGAGATTGAGAGCGAGGGCGGTGACGACCTCGCCCGACTCCGAGGACTCGATCTCGAGCATCTCGTTGGCGACGGCCGAGGAGAGGCCGAAGATGCGAGCCACCCCGTCCTTCACCTCGAGCACCTCGCCGACCTCCTCCATGTGGAGGTCTTCCTCGTATCGCTCGATCTGTGTCAGTAGAGCCTTCTTGATCTCGCTGGCGCGCAGCGAGCTTTCGTTCGCCATTACGGTTCTCTCCTAAAGTGCCGGGCTCTCCGCGTCTCCGCGGATGAGGCCCGATCGAAGGTCGTCCAGTCGCCGGCGAAGGGATCCATCCATCACCCGATCGCCGACCCGGACGATCACGCCACCCAGCAGCGTCTCGTCCTCCAGGAAGTGCGGCACGACGTTCGCGCCGAGGCGCTCGGACAGGGCGCTTACGATCTGCGCTCGCAGGTCATCATCAGGCTCGAAGGCCAGGCGGACCGTCGCGTGCACCCGTCCGGCCCGCTTGTCGAGCAGGTCCCGGTAAGCCTCTTCGATGGCCGGAAGCGAACGCTGGCGACGCTTGTCCACCACGACGAGAAGGAAGTTCATGAACAGAGGAGGGACCTGTCCGGAGAGCACGTCCTTGAGAGCCTGCTTTTTCTCGGCCATCGGAATTCCTGGCGTATCGAGAAAGCTCCGGAAGATGTTCAGATCGATGAACAGCCCGGCGACCGTCGCCAAGAGCTCGCCGTAGCGCTCCTCCTGGCCGTCCCGCGCCGCCAACTCGAGTAGCGTCTCGGCGTAGTTGTGGGCGACCGCGGTTGCGCTCACTTTCGGGCCTCCCGAACCAGCCAGGCGCTCACCATCAGGCCTCGAGACGCTCGATGTAGTCCCGCACGAGGCTGCGATTGCCCTCGGTGTCCAAGCGTGCCTTGATCAGTCGCTCGGCCGCGGCGAGCGAGATCTCGACGGTTTCCTTTCGCAGCTGCTCCAGGACGCGCTCGCGCTCTCGATCCATCTCGCGCCGGGCCCGTTCGAGTATCTGCGCTTTCTCGGCCTCGGCGTCGGTCACGAGCTCCTGCCGCAGGCGGCCGGCCGCCTCTCGAGTCTCGTCGAGAAGCCCCTGCGCTTCCTGCCGCGCTAGCTGGAGCTCGCGCGTCTGCTCTTCGACGAGGCGCCGCGCCTCTTCTCGATCCTCGCGGGCCGAGTCGATCGCGCCCTGGATCTTGCGCTGCCGTTCCTCGAGTCCGCCCGAGATCAGCGGAAACACCTTCCAGGCCAGGATGCCGAGCGTCAGCAGAAAGAGCACCCACGTCCAGATGACGAGCCCGAAGTTGAGGGAGAAGATGGCCCCACTCCCTGCCTCCTGTACCATGGCGCCGTAGGCCGGCGTCGGCAGGAGCGCACCGAGGATGGCTCCGAGGATCGCTGCCGCTAGCAACCCACCACCCGCCGCCAGAAGGGCCTTCGGCTGACCGCCCCAGCGGCGGACACCGGGGTTGGCGGTCTTGTCCGGAGCCTCCACTATTTAATGAAGCCGGCGATCACGAGACCGAACAACGCGGCACCCTCGATGAGCGCTGCGAGAATGATCGCCCCGTTCTGGATCTGTGCGGCTGCCTCCGGCTGTCTTGCCATGGCTTCGGTCATGTTTCCGCCGATCCGGCCGATCCCGATACCGGCGCCAATGACCGCGAGGCCTGCGCCGATCACGGCCAAGCCGGCACCTAGATCACCGCCTGTCGCGGCGGCACCGCCGGCTTCCTGGAGCAGCGCCAGAATTCTCAGCATTCGGTTTCCTCCTTTTTATGACCTATCAATCCCCGGTCTCCCGGGGCTCAGTGCGCGTGCCGAATCAGACCGACGAACACGGACGTCAGCATCGCGAAAATGTATGCCTGTAGGAACGCCACGAAGATCTCGAGGAACATGACGAACAGACCCAGCAGCACCGGTCCGATGATGGCGATCCAGCCAGAGCCGGTCGTAAAGCTGCCGTAGGTGATGATCAGCCCGAGAAGCGCCAATAGCACGAAATGTCCGGCCGTCATGTTGGCGAAGAGTCGGACCGCGAGGGCGAACGGCTTCGCCAGCTTCCCGATGATCTCGACCGGAGTCATGATCACGAGCATCAGGGCGCCCATAGCGGGGTGCAGGCCGGGCGGCACGTAAAAGATCGTCCGCAGATAGCCCTTGGGTCCCAGGGCGGCGAAGCCGGCCACCTCGATCACAACCAGAGCGATGAGTGCGAGCGCAGAGGTCACCATGATGTTCGACGTAGCCGTCGCGCCGAACGGTACGAGGCCGAGAAGGTTCGCGTACAGAATAAAGAAGAAGAGTGCGATGACGAGCGGCACGAAGCGCTCGCCGCCTCGGCCGATGTTGGCCATGGCCACCTCATCGCGAAGGTAGAGGTAGAAGGCCTCCATCGCGTTCAACAGCCCGCCCGGAGCCTCCTCGCCGTGCTCGAGTCGATCGGCCGCGCGCGCCGCGAACCACATCGTGACGATCGTCAGCAAAGCGGCGATGAGCAGAAACACGACGTGCTTCGTGACCGAAAGGTCGATCTCGAGGCCCGCGACGTGGATCGGTGGCACCTGGAGCGGTGTGAGATCGATCGAGAACAGCCCGAAGTCGAGCGAGGTGGCGTCCACGATATGGTGGATCATCGCGTCCGTTCCCCACTCTTCGGCGTGGGCCGCCTCGGCCTGCGCCGCATGCGCGGGCTCGCCCCCGTGTTCCTGAAGCGCCGCGACTCCGCGGCTGAAGCTGTTCTTCAGTAACATCGCCTGTCTGAGCGCTCCGAGCATTCAGTTATGGCTGCTTGGCGTTCGAGCGAAGGCTCGCGAGCCAGATCGCTTCCAAGACCAAGAAAACGATCATCACCATTCCGTACGCGGCCGCGACCGGGCCGGCAGGGAGGTCGGTGACCCAGCTAGCCACCGCGAGGATCGCGAAGCCACCGAGTCGTGCTCCCATACCCGCGAGCCATGGCCGAGTGGCATCGAGCCCACGCTCCAAGCGATCGACCAAGACCCAGTAGGCCGGCGTCTGGATCAGCCAAGCGGTCAGACCGCCGGCGATCCACGGAACCCTGCTCTCCGCTCCCGTCGCCAGCAGGTAGCCGCTCCCCAGGGCCAGCAAGCCCAGGGTCGTTGCCAGGTAGCCGAGCCTGCCTCGTGGGACTTCATTCAGCGGGCGGTTCATCCGATTCACGGGAGGGATCCAGGACAAGGCGCCGGTACATGCTGTAGAAGCCGGCGCTGAAGCCGAGAAACGCCCCCAGGATCACGAAAATAGGCCGCGTCCCGAGCCGGCCGTCCAGCAGAGATCCCAGCCAGGCGAACAGCGCGGTCGACGCGGCAATTGTTATTCCGTGGCCCGCCTGCCGGCCCACATGAGCCATCGTGGAGGGCGCCGATTCTTTCCGCATCTACTCAGAACCTCGACCCGTCACCGCTTGGATCCGTCTAAGTTCATGTTCCGCCGGGCCGATGGCGGGGCGATGATACCCGCTTGTGAAAAATTTCGCAAGCCTGCAAGTGACGGTGTTTCCGGGAGGTGTACCGATCGTGGAGGAACCCGTAGGTTGGCTTGCTGTACAGGCTGATGACGGGGTTCAGAGGGGGGCACGGAAGGAGACGAGAGGGGCGAGGTGGAAGCGCACGAATCCGGAATCGCTATCCCGCCGGCGGGGCCTCTCCCGAGCGGCACGGACGACGTCGCGCTACTCGGGCGGCTCGCTTCCGCACGCCAGGCCATCGAGGCGCAGATCGGGCGCCGGATCGTCGGGCAGACGGACCTGGTGGAGCGCATACTCACTACGATGCTGGCCGGCGGCCATGCGCTCATCGTGGGCGTGCCCGGGCTCGCCAAGACAACGCTCGTTGCCACCCTGGCTGAAGCCCTCGACCTCAAGTTCAGCCGCATCCAATTCACGCCCGATCTCATGCCGTCGGATATAACGGGGACCGAGGTGCTGCAGGAAGACCCGGGGACGGGGCATCGAACGTTCCGTTTCATCGCCGGGCCGATCTTCGCGAACGTCATCCTGGCCGACGAGATCAATCGGACGCCTCCGAAGACGCAGGCCGCTCTTCTCCAGGCCATGCAGGAGGGAGAGGTTACGGTCGCCAACGAGACGAGGCCGCTGGAAAGGCCGTTCTTCGTCTTGGCGACTCAGAACCCGATCGAGCAGGAAGGCACGTACCCGCTCCCGGAAGCGCAGTTGGATCGCTTCATGTTCGAGCTTCGCGTCGACTACCCGAGTCACGACGAGGAGGTGGAGGTCGCCGCCACCACGACGAGCGGCTCGCGGCCCAGCGTCGACAAGGTATTGGGGGCCGAGGAGCTACAGATCCTGCAGAATCTGGTGCGGCGGGTTCCGGCGCCGCCATCGCTCACCGAGTACGCCGTTCGTCTCGCCCGGGCGACGAGACCTTCGAACCCGGAGGCCCCGGATTTCGTTCGGGAGCTCGTGAGCTGGGGCGGTGGACCCCGAGCTTCGCAGTATCTCGTGTTGGGCGCGAAGGCTCGAGCGGCCCTCGACGGGCGACCGGTTCCCAACCTCGAGGACGTACGATCCGTCGCGCCGGACGTGCTTCGTCATCGCGTGTTGCCGGGCTTCGAGGCAGAGGCGGCCGGCCGGGACACCGACAGCCTGATCGACGAGTTGCTGAGCGTTAGCCGCGGCTGGTAGCGCAGCCCAAGCCGAGAGAAGCGGAGAAGCTTCGCCCGAATTGGAAGACCCCAGCACATCTAGCCAACTGCCGGTTCGGCCGCTGCCGTGATCGCAACGGTCGTCCTCCTGGTCATCCTGCTCGCGCTTTCGGGGTTTTTCTCCGGCTCCGAGATCGCACTCTTCACGGTCTCGCAGGCCCGGGCGCGATCTCTCGCGGAAGAGGGACGGCGCGGCGCTTCGGCGCTCGTGAACCTCAAGGCGAGCCCCGAGCGCCTGCTTATCACCATCCTCATCGGGAACAACGTCGCCAATGTCGCGGCCGCCTCGGTGGCTACATACACGGCGACGCAAGCCCTCGGCTCGGCCGGGGTCGGGTTGGCCACCGGCATCATGACGCTGCTTGTGCTTTTTTTCGGAGAGGTGGCGCCCAAGAGCTTCGCGGTGTCCAACGCGGTTCGCCTTTCGCTCGCGGCCGCGCCCGTCCTGCAGGCGCTCCAGCGAATCCTCTACCTGCTCGTGCGGCCTATCGAGGTGGTGACGAGATGGGTGCTGCCGAGAGGGAGCAGCGTGCCCGGAGGCGTGTCGGAGATGGAGATCCGGCGCATGTCGCACATGGCATACCTGGCCGGAATGATCGATGAGCGAGAGCAGCGCATCATCGAGCAGGCTTTCCTCCTCGACACGACGAAGGCGCGCGATGCGATGACACCGCGGGTGGAGATCTTCGCGTGGCCCGAGTCGCTCGCTTTATCCGACGTCGCCGATCAGCTGCGCTCCGTCTCGTACAGCCGCATTCCGGTCTACAGGGACAGCGTCGACAACATCACCGGGATCGTCCACCTGCGCGATCTCTACCAGGCGATCAGCTCCGGACATCGACAGATCGCGCTCGCGGAGCTGGCCAGAGATCCCTTCGTGGTGCCGGGTAGCATGCCTCTGTCGACTCTCCTCGGCGAATTCCAGGGTCGCCGTCTGCACCTCGGGATCGTGGTAGATGAGTATGGGGGAACCGACGGCCTGATCACGCTCGAGGACATCCTGGAGGAGTTGGTGGGCGAGATCCACGACGAGGTCGACGTTCCGGAGGAGCAGATCGTGCGCCTCGGAAGAAACAAGGTCCTCGTGGATGCCTCGGCCGAGCTGCGCGAGATCAACCACTTCTTCAATACCGCTTTTCCGGTCGAGGAGCATCGTTCGCTGAACGGCTACCTCCTCAACGAGTTGGGCCGCGTCCCCGAGCGGGGAGAGACGGTCGAGCGTGAAGGGGTGCGGGTCGAAGTCCTCGGAGCCACGGATACACATGTGACACACTGCAGGCTCGTTCGCCTCTCGGCCGAGCCGGCCGGCAACTGACGCGGCGCTGACCGAAGGACCCTCCGCGGAATGGAAACGGTCGTCATCGGGGCCGGCTTGGCGGGAGCCTCGGTCGCGTATTCGTTGCGCCTCCGTGGCCGCGCCGTCCGGCTGATCGATCCTCTCTGCTACGAAGGAAGCGCCACGCCAGCCGCGGCGGGGATGTTGGCGCCGCTCTACGAGGCGGAACCGTCCGGCCCATTGCTCTCACTCGGCCTTGAAGCCACGCAGCGCTATCCCGAGTTCTTGCGCGCGCTCGAGAGGTCGAGCGGGGAGAGCATACCGTTCAAGACGTGCCAGATGCTTGTTCAGAACCGGACCCCGGAAGAGCACGAGCAGGCGAGAACCGCAGTCGCATCCTACGGGGCGCTCGGCTGCGAGGCTGAACTCCTGGCACCTGAGGACGCGGCGCGGATCGAACCGGCTGTTGGCCGCGCAGCCTCCTATCTCCGGTTGGCGGATCAAGCGTTCGTGGATGTTCGGGCGCTCTCCGGCGCTCTGCCCTCCGCGCTCCACACGGCCGGCGCGGAGCTGCTCCGGCTGGCGGCAACCGGCGTGATCAGCCGAGGCGGCACGGTGCGAGGGGTATGGCTCAGCGACGGCGTCAGCCTGGATGCACACGCTGTCGTCATCGCGGGAGGTGCCTGGTCGGGAGAGCTGGAAGGCTTGCCGAGGCCGGTTCCCGTCAGGCCGGTGCGCGGCCAGATGATGCTTCTCGGATTTCCGGACACACTGTCATGCCTGCTGGCTGACCACGGGGGCCGCTACCTGGTGCCGTTCGGGGCGCAAAGGGTGCTGGCCGGGAGCACGATGGAGGAGGTCGGATTCGACGCCTCGGTCAGCGAGCAGGGGAAACGAGCCGTTCGGGCCGGGGTGGAGCGGCTCGTGCCCGGGCTCGCAGCCAGTCGCATCACCGAGCGCTGGGCGGGCCTCCGGCCGGTGAGTGCGGACGGGCTGCCGCTGGTCGGCCCGGACCCCGACTTGGAGGGGCTGTGGTACGCCACCGGCTACGGTCGCGGGGGCATTCTGCTCGCTCCGCTGCTCGGAGAGCTTCTCGCCGCCGAGATGGCCGGCGAACCGGCTTCGCACGACTTCTCAACCGAGATGGCAGCGCTTCGTCCGGCCCGATTCGTCGACGCGCGCTAGGCGGCCAGAAACGCTCCCCGGTACCAATCGATCAGCGTATCGCCCAACAGGAACGTCACGGCAGCGCCGAGCGCCAGAAAGACCCCGAACGGGACCATCTTCCCCGTCTTCAGGCTGATTGGACCGAAGATAACCGAGCCCGCCAATGCTCCGAGGAAGATCGTGAGCACCGCACCGACCGGGCCCAAATAGGCGCCGATCATGGCCATCATCTTCATGTCTCCCCCTCCCATCGCCGGCTTCTTGAAGACCCAGTCGCCCACGAGACCCACGCCCAGGAGGAGGAGGAAGCCGAGAGCGGCGCCCGCCACGGACCGCACGATCATCGGCTCGCCGGTCGTAAGCTCGGTCACCACCGCCAGGGCGATTCCGCTGGCCAATCCACCGATGCTCAGCTCATCGGGAATCAGGTAGTGTCGGGCATCGGTAAGAGCGATCGCCAAGAGGATGGTGAAGAAGATCGCGCCCGCCAGGGCGTGGAGCGTCGGACCGTAGGCCAGGGCCATCCCGAGCCAGATCCCGACGGTGGCGAGCTCGACGAGAGGGTACCGGACGGAGATGCGCTCGCCGCATTGCCGGCAACGGCCCCGGAGAAGGATCCAGCTCAGGATCGGGATGTTGTCCCGGCCCGTGATGTTCTTTCCGCATCCGGGACAATAGGAGCGTGGACGTGCGATGCTCTCGCCTTGCGGCAGGCGGTGAATGCACACGTTCATGAAGGAGCCTATGGCAGCGCCCAAGAGGCCGGCGGTCAGGTAGAAGATGGTCTCAACCGTCACATCGGCTCTCCCGCAGTCGGTCCATGAGAAGGGCGCCCGCCACCCCGACGTTCAGGGATTCGACGGGCGGCTCCAGAGGTATCGCCACTCTTCTGTCCGCCTCTCGCAAAATCTCTTCGGAGATCCCCGCTCCCTCGTTTCCGAGCACGAGGGCGACGGCGGGCCGAGCCGGGCGGGACGCGAGCGTCTCACCGCTGTCGGCATCCGCAGCCCACACCTCGCGGCCCGATGCTCTGATCGCGTCGACCACCGTGTTCCAGCTGCTCGTGAGGATCGGCATGCGCAACGTCGATCCGACCGCCGCCCGGGTGACCTTAGGGCTCCACGGATCGGCCGTGCCCGGCAGCAAAGCGACGCCTTCCATGCCGAGCGCTTCCGCCGCCCGCACGAGGGTGCCCACGTTGCCCGGATCCTGCACTCCATCGAGAACCAGGAGATCACCGCTGCCCAGATCCTGCCAGCTCCAGCGCGGGATCGCGGCCACCGCCACGATCCCCTGCGGCGTTTCCGTCCCGGACAACGAATGGACCTCCCGGGCGGGAAGCCCGTGGCACGCAACCTCCCCGTCCTGAAACGCCTCCACAAGGGACGATATGCCGCCGGGCGGAGGCTCCTCGTGGAGGAGGGCCGTCAGCGCGATTTCGGAATCGAGCAGCTCTGCTACGGCCCGCGGTCCCTCGACGAGGAACAGACCGTTCTCACGCCGGCCTTTCGAGCGGAGAAGCGAACGCCACAACTTGAGCTGCGAGCGAGTTGTCAAGCCGCGCCGTCCTGATGAAGGGACCGTCATACGGGCGGCTACACGGTACCGACCGCAAGGCGGAGCGGGCCAGGGCAAGAGGGAAGACGGATGAGAACGGGGAGCGGATGAGCAAAGCTGTCGCGCTGACGATCGCTGGGAGCGACTCGGGCGGCGGCGCCGGCATCCAGGCCGACCTGAAGACCTTCCAGGCGTTCGGCGTCTTCGGGACATCGGCCATCACCGCGGTGACGGCGCAAAACACCCTCGGCGTCCACGCTATTCGGAAGGTGAGCCCCGAGCTGGTCGCAGCCCAGATCCGGGCCGTCGCCGAGGATCTGCGTCCGGCGGCAGCGAAGACGGGCATGCTCGCCGACGCGGAGATCATCTCCGCCGTCGCCGCCGCGGTCGAGCGCGCCGGCATCGAGAACCTCGTGGTGGATCCGGTGATGGTCGCGACCAGCGGCGACCGCCTCCTGGACGAAGGCTCCGTCGACGCGTACCGCTCGCTCTTCCCTCTCGCCGTGCTACTCACGCCGAACACCTATGAAGCGGAGCTCCTCACCGGACTTTCGGTACGCGATCTCGAGGGGATGGGGGAAGCGGCGCGGCGCCTGATCTCCGACGGGAGCCGGGCCGTGTTGATCAAGGGCGGCCACCTGCCCGGTGACCACGTGCTCGACCTCCTGCACGACGGAGCCGGCTGGCACGTCTGGCGAGAGAAGCGAATCGGCGATGGGGAGGCGCACGGTACCGGCTGCACGCTGTCGGCGGCGATCGCGGCCGGGCTGGCTAGTGGAAGCCGCCTCCTGCCCTCTGTCGACCGCGCTCTTCGCTATACGCGTCGGGCACTTCGTGCCGCGCAATCTCTCGGAGGCGGCAGCCGCCCGCTGGAGCACGACGTGTCGGTCGAAGAGCAGCCCACCTGAGCAGGCGAACGACTATCCGAGCAGCTCACCGAACTCCTTTATGCTCGCCAGAATGAGCGACTGAAAGGCCTCGGCGACGAGCGCGCCAGTCTCGAGCACCTCCTCGTGGTCCAACGGTTCCGGCGAGATACCGGCGGCCAGGTTGGTGATGCAGCTCACGCCCACACACCGGACGCCGAAGGCCCGCGCGGCGATGACCTCCGGAACCGTGGACATCCCGACGGCGTCGGCTCCCAGCTTTCGGAGAGCGCGGATCTCGGCCGGCGTCTCGTAGTTCGGTCCCAGCAGGGCGAGGTACGTGCCCTCTTTGAGCCGGATCCTCTGCTCACGAGCGACGTCCCGAACGACCTGTTTGAGCTCCGGATCGTAGGCGCCGTACATGTCCGGCCACCTGGTCTCTCCCTGTGGCACCGGCCCGAACAGCGGGTTGCGCCCCATCAGGTTGATCTGATCGGCGATCAGCATGAGATCCCCGGGCTCGAGATCCAGACGGACCCCCCCGGCCGCGTTGCTCACTACGAGCGCCCGAATGCCGAGCCGGGCCAGCACGCGCGTCGGCATCGCCACGTCCTCGGGTGGATGGCCCTCGTACATGTGGACGCGGCCGCTCAGCCCTACGGCCGGTACGCCAGCGAGCGTGCCAGCGATGATCTCGCCCTCGTGCCCTTCTACGGTCGAGACCGGCCAGTGCGGCAGATCGGGAGCCGCGATTCCCTGCGCGTCCTCGAACCGTCCGGCCAACCCACCCAGCCCCGATCCGAGAATGACGCCGACTACGGGCTCGAAGACTCCCAGCCGATCCTTGAGCGCCTCGACGGCCTCTTCGACCCGTTGGCCGACGGCCGGCCGCGCCATCGATGAAGCGGAAGAGGCGCTCACGCCAGAATCCCGGCCAGAGTCGCGGTCATCCAGGTGGCGGCGGTTCCACCCAGCATCGCGCGAAGCCCGATTCGCGAGAGGTCCGAGCGTCGCTCGGGAGCGATGCCGCCGATCCCGCCGATCTGGATCGCGATCGAGGCGAAGTTGGCGAATCCGGTCAAAGCGTACGTGGCGATGACCACCGACTTCTGGGAGAGCGCCACGCCGCCCGCGAGCATCTTTGCAAGCTCGCTGAACGCGACGAACTCGTTGGCCACCATCTTGATCCCGAACAGGCTCCCGATGAGCGGCGCGTCGGACCAGGGTACGCCTATGAGCCAGGCGACCGGCGCGAAGATCCACCCGAGAATCCGCTCGAGGGTGACTCCTTCTATGCCAAGCAGGCCTGTCCCCGATTACGTTGGCGTCCGTCTTCTCGACATCGATGGCCAGCGTTCCCTTCGTCGCGGGCTCATCCGTCTCGGGCATCAGCGTCTTGCTGATGACGATCCCGGCCGGAGCGGCCATGATGCTCGCGGCGAGCAGGTGGCCGGCGATGTCCGGGAAGTACCCGGAGAGCATCGCCACGTAGGCGGCCATCACCCCCCCAGCGACCGTCGCGAAGCCGCCGGTCATCACGGTGTTGAGCTCGGACATCGTCATGCGCCCCACGAAGGGCCGGATGAGGAGCGGCGCCTCCGTTTGCCCGACGAAGATGTTCCCGGCGGCGGACAAGGTCTCCGCGCCGCTGGTCTTCAGGGTGCGCTGCATCGCCCACGCGACCCCCTTCACTACCCGCTGCATGACGCCGAGGAAGTAGAGAATCGCGAGGAGGGATGCGAAGAAGATGATCGTCGGAAGGACGCTGAAGGCGAAGTTCGCGCCCACCTCCACCACGCCGTCGCCGCCGGTGACCGGAATCTCCCGGTTGATGAGCTGGCCGAAGACAAACGAGGACCCGGCGTTCGCGTAGCCGATCAACGCGACGATCACGTCGTTGACGACCCGGAAGAAGGACCGTCCCCAGGTCGTCCTTAGCACCAGGATGCCGAAGACGAGCTGAAGAAGCATCCCCTTCGCGATCAGACTCCAGCTCACCGATTTCCGTTTGGCGCTGAACAGCACGGCCATGCCCACGAGAAAACCCAGGCCCAGCAGACCGCGAAGCAGCCGGATCATGAACGGCTCCTCGATGTCGCGCGATCCGCCGGCTCCCTGGATCGAGTGGGAGGCGGGCGCATCCTGGATGCCGGGTCGGGCGGCGTGAACCTCCCCCGCCGTCTCTTCGGGCAAGATCGAGTCGGGCCGCGCGGCCAAATCACCTGTCGCTCCGAACAGAAGAAGGAATCCCAGGAGCAGGTGGCGCACGGGCGCTCTCGCCACGCTCACCAACGCATGCCCCGCAGTTCGTCGGTAGTCAGTTTTCTACCAGCCAGTTTTGCTTCTACCAGCCGCTTTCTCTCGAACGCTTTCACCAGAATCACCCCCGCTACGAAGCCACCGACGTGCGCCCAGAAGGCGATGCCCGCTCCACCACCGGACGCGGAGCCGGAGAGGAACTGAATGAGAAACCAGTAGCCGAGCATCAGCCAGGCCGGTAAGTACACGAGATAGAAGAACACGAGCGTCAGTATCCGAACGCGAGGATACAGTACCATGTAGGCCCCCATTACGCCGCTGATCGCTCCGGATGCTCCCACGGTCGGGATGGGGCTCGCCGGCGCCGTCAGCACGTGAACCGCCGTGGCGGCAACGCCCGTGAGGAGGTAAAACACGAGGAACCGGAAGTGTCCCATGGAGTCCTCGACGTTGTTCCCGAAGACCCAGAGAAACCACATGTTGCCGATCAAGTGCCCCCAGCCGCCGTGCATGAACATGGAGGTGAGCACGGCGCTCCAGGTGCGCCCACCGGCCACGCAGCGGTATTCTCCGAGCGGGATCTCCTGGCCGGCGGGCACCGCTCCGGTCAACTCTCCTGGAATGGAGCCGTAGGCGCACAGCGAATTCAGGAAGGGACCTCCGACGCCCGCGTTCTGAAGCGTCAGCCACACACCGACGTTGACCAGGATGACGACGACGGTGATGAAGGGGAGGAGCTCGGTAGGATTCTCGTCCCGGAGTGGAAACATGGCCGGAGCTTAGAGACGGCCCTAACGGCACGCAACGATTCCTGGACCGGGCGAAGGGGCTCGGAGCGCCCGGTCGGACCGCGATCCTGCCGTTCTGACAAGCCGCACCTGCCGACTTGTCAAGATAACGGGCTTCAGAGGCCGAAAACCCGCCAAACTTGGCGGAAAAGGGGCTCGCCAGACGGCATATCGCTTGCACCCCCGGCCCCCGTCTAGGAAGGCAACACGCGCGAAAGGAAACAGAGATATGGGCAAGGTTATCGGTATCGACCTGGGAACCACGAACTCCGTAGTCGCGGTCATGGAGGGCGGCGATCCCGTCGTCATCCCGAGCGCCGAGGGATCCCGCACGACGCCGTCGGTCGTGGCCTACACGAAGGACGGGGAGCGGCTCGTGGGACAGGTCGCCAAGCGGCAGGCCGTGACCAACCCGGAGAACACGGTCGCCTCGATCAAGCGCTTCATGGGACGGAAGTGCTCGGAGGTGGAGTCCGAGCGCAAGCTCGTTCCGTACACGATCGAGTGCGACTCGCAGGACCGCGTGCAGGTAAAGGTCAGCAACGCAGACAAGTCGTTCACTCCCCCCGAGATCTCAGCGATGATCCTGCAGAAGATGAAGCAGACCGCGGAGGACTACCTCGGGCAGGAGGTCACGCAAGCGGTGATCACGACTCCGGCCTACTTCAACGACGCCCAACGACAGGCGACGAAGGACGCCGGCAAGATCGCGGGCCTCGAGGTTCTCCGGATCATCAACGAACCGACGGCTGCTTCGCTCGCCTACGGACTGGACAAGAAGTCCGAGGAGATGATCGCCGTTTTCGATCTGGGCGGAGGGACTTACGACATCTCCGTCCTCGAGCTGGGCGACGGAGTCTTCGAGGTGAAGTCGACCAACGGCGACACGCATCTCGGTGGAGATGACTTCGACCAGCGGGTCATCGACTGGTTGGTGCAGGAGTTCAAGAAAGATCAGGGCATCGATCTCTCGAAGGATCCGATGGCGCTCCAGCGCCTGAAGGAGGCCGCCGAGAAGGCGAAGATCGAGCTCTCCAGCACCAGTCAAACCGACATCAACCTGCCGTTCATCACCGCCGACCAATCCGGTCCCAAGCATCTGAACCTGATGCTGACCCGGGCCAAATTAGAGCAGCTGGTCGACGATCTGATCCAGCGCACGATGGAGCCGATGAAGAAGGCCCTCGACGACGCCGGCTTGGAGCCGGCCTCGATCGATGAGGTCATCCTGGTCGGTGGCTCGACGCGCATCCCGAAAGTGCAGGAGGTCGTGCGGGAGTTCTTTGGCCAGGAGCCCCATAAAGGCGTGAACCCGGATGAGGTGGTCGGAATCGGCGCGGCGATCCAGGGCGGTGTTCTGGCCGGCGACGTAAAGGACGTACTCCTGCTCGACGTCACACCGCTGTCGCTCGGCATCGAGACGCTGGGTGGAGTGATGACGACGTTGATCACCCGCAACACGACGATCCCCACCAAGAAGAGCGAGATCTTCTCGACGGCGGAGGACAACCAGAGCACGGTCGACATCCACGTGCTCCAGGGTGAGCGCAAGATGGCCCAGGACAATAAGACCATCGGGCGCTTCCAGCTGACCGGCATCCCACCGGCGCCACGCGGCGTACCGCAGGTCGAGGTGACGTTCGACATCGACGCGAACGGCATACTGCATGTAAGCGCGCTCGACAAAGCCACTGGGAAGGAGCAGAAGATCCGTATCGAAGCCTCTTCCGGCCTGTCGGAGGGCGAGATCGACCGGATGGTCGAAGAGGCCGAGGAGCACGCGGACGAAGACCGGCAGCGTCGCGAGCAGGTGGATGCACGCAACCAGCTGGACTCGCTCGTCTACCAGACGGAAAAGAACCTGGAGGACTGGAAGGAAGCGATCGACGATTCGGCCAAGCAGGACATCGAGGCGGCGATCGAGGAGGGCAAGAAAGCCTTGAAGGAAGGCGAACACTCCGACATCCAGGCGGCAGGTGAGCGTCTGAACCAGGCCGTGCAGGCCGCCGCCCAACAGATGTACGCGAAGGCCGGCGCAGCCGCTGACGCGGCTGGCGAGGAGGATTTCGAAGCCGCTTCGGAACCCACCGCGGAGGACGAGGGTGAGGAGGAAGTGGTGGAGGCCGACTACGAGATCGTCGAGGAAAACTGAGGATCAGGGAAACGCGGCGCCGAGCTGGCGCGTTTCTGAGATGGGAGTCGATGCAACTCGACGGCGAACTCGTGTATCAAAACTTTGCCCGTCGACTTATCAACCTGGCAAGACAGGAAGAAGGATGAACGACGCACTTCGAACCAAGTTGAATCTGATCCTGGTGGCGCTGCTCGCATTCGCGCTCGGCCTCGGGTTCGCCTCGACCCTGGATCTGACGCCGCGGTCGTTCGCGATCGGCTCGGCCGAGATCCAGTTCGGCGCGTCCGAGGAGCAGCTGCAGCACCTGGGCGATGTGACCCTGTCCGAAGGCTTTGCAGCGATCGTGGACGCGATCAGCCCGGCCGTGGTAACGGTGCGCGTGGCGCGCACCAGCCAAACCGCCGCGAACGCTCCGGAGCTTCCCGAGCCGTTCCGCGAGTTCTTTCGCCAGCCGCAGCAGGAGCCGGGACTCATTCAGGGGAGCGGATCCGGCTTCATCGTGAGCCCGGATGGCTACATCGTCACGAACAACCATGTCGTGGCCGGCGCGGAAGAAATCGACATCGAGCTCTCGGATCGACGCGAGTTCGTGGACGTGCAGGTGGTGGGCCGCGACCCGGACACGGACGTGGCTCTGCTCAAGATCGACGCGGACGATCTGCCATCGATTCCTTTCGGCTCTTCGGACGCGACTCGCGTCGGCGAGTGGGTCCTCGCGATCGGTAGTCCCGGTTTCGTACAGGGCGGGCTGCTTCAGTCGACAGTGACCGCCGGGATCGTCAGCGCCAAGGGTCGGAGCATCGGCATTCTCGCCCGCTCGTCACAGGCCTCAATCGAGGATTTCATTCAGACGGACGCGGCGATCAACCCCGGCAACTCGGGCGGCCCACTCGTGAACGTGCGCGGCGAGGTAGTCGGCATGAACACGGCGATCTCCTCGTCGACCGGATTCAACCAGGGGTACGGCTTCGCAGTTCCGATCGAGCTCGTCGGCGAAGTCGTCGACGACCTGATCCGATACGGCGAGGTTCGGCGCGCGATTCTCGGAATCCAGGTGCGTCCTCTGAGCGCCGAAGACGCGGTGTTCTACGGCCTCGACGAGGTCGCCGGTGTCGTAATCCAGGACTTCGGGGCGCTCGACTCCGAGCAGAGCGCGGGGCGTGAAGCCGGCCTCCAGCGCGGCGATGTGATCCTCTCTGTGGACAAGGAGCCGATCCGGACGATAGGGCAGCTGCAGCGAGAGCTGCGCTCGTACGATCCCGGCGAGACCGTGACGCTGGGGATCGTTCGTCGCTCCACGAAAGAGCGCGATGACCTCGACGTGCGGCTGCAGCGCCGGCCCACCGAGACCCGCGTCGCCGCGGCGGAGTCCACCGACGAAGTGGCCGACAACCTCGGAGTCTCGGTCCGGGAGCTGGATCCGAGCACGCGAGAGGGCCTGGAGATCGGCGACGACGTGGACGGTGTCATCGTGTCGGACGTTTCCCGCACCGGACCGTTGGGCAGGGTAGGCGTCTCGCCGGGCTGGATCATCCAGGACATCAATGGGCGTGCCGTTCACAACGTCGACGAGTACCGGACCGCCGTGGACGAGCTCGAGCCGGGGGGCGTCGCCAACCTCGCCCTGTTCAACCCGCGGTCGGGCAACCAGCTGACGATCAGCGTTCGCTTGCCTTCGTAGCGACAGGGTCTTCCAAGACAGGACGCCCCGGGTTCTCGTTCCGGGGGGGCGTACCAGAGGCCCGGCTCAGGCCGGGCCTCCGTTTATTTAGGGCTCCGCTATGGAATCAGTCGTCCGTCTCGGGATCGCCGTGCTTCCGCACGTTGCGCAGCAGGCGGGGGTGCGCTCGGAGCACATAGGTGCCCATCGCCAGGGCGGCCATCATGTTCGCCAGGACGATGCTCCACCAGGCCAGCTGGGCGAGACCCTCGGCCGCTCCGGCCAGAAGAACGGTGGCGAGAAACAGGACACCGAGGAGGACCATGAAAGCCACGTACCAGAGAACGGGGTGAAGCTCCGTTTCGACGACCAGCCAGGCGACGAGCATGCCGACGGCGACGAACGCCAGAACGTGGATTCCGTTGTAGGCGAACACCGCTGCGGGCGTTACGACGAAACCGTCTCCGCCGGAACCGAAAACCGCGTGACCCAGCGTCGCGACCGTATAGAAAAGAGGCCTGCCCGTTGCCAGATCTGCGAGGCCGAGAACCAGGGCCACGGTGACGTAGCCGATCAGACCCGTAACCAGCCCCTCGTAGAAGACCCGCTGCTGCGTCTCGCTCATGGCGGCCTCCCGGTGTCCGTCTGCCGATACAATCCTCCACTTCAAGCTAGATCCGCTGACCGCTCGGATCTGTCGGGATCTTCTCGGCGCGCCCGGTGGTGGAATCCCCGTCATTCGAGCCCCCACCTTCCTGATAAAAACCGACTGAGTTAGACTTTGTAGCCCCGCGAAAGTGGCGGAATTGGCAGACGCGCCAGCTTTAGGAGCTGGTGGCCCGAGGGCCGTGGGGGTTCGAGTCCCCCCTTTCGCATACCAGGAGAGACGATGACAGGGACAGACACGAAACCGAGCGAGACGCTGGATGTCGCGGTCGAGGAACGCGAGGCCTGGAAGCGTCGGCTCACGGTCACGGTCGACGCTTCGCGCGTTGCTCATGAGAGAAGCAAGGAGCGCCGCAAGCTGTCGAAGAAGCTCCGGCTAAAGGGGTTTCGCGCCGGGAAGGTCCCGATCGACATCGTCGAGCAGCGCTACGGCGATCTAGTGGATCAGCGCACCGTTCAGAGGTTGGTGGAGGCCGCCTATCGGGAGGCGATGCTCAGCGAGCGGCTCGACCCGGTCGGAGCGCCGGAATTCGGGCAGGTGCGCTACTCCCAGGGCGAGAACCTCACCTTCCAGGTTGACGTCGAGATCATGCCCACGCTCAAGCTGGGGCGGACGGGCGGGTTCAAAATCTCGCGATCTCAGACCGAGGTGTCCGACGACGATGTGAAGGGAGTCTTGCAGAGACTCCGGGAAGAACGGGGCGTCTGGGAGCCCCGCGAATCCGTGCCGGAGGAAGGTGACCTCGTAGCCATCCGGATCACGAACCTCGAGGGCGATGATGAGACAGTGAGCGGTGGCTCCGAAGCGAGTGACGAGGCGAGCGAGGGCGAGCTCTACCGCTTCCCCCTCGGCTCCGGGTACGCGATCGAGGACGTCGAGAAAGCCATCGAAACCCTCGCACCCGGGGAGAGCGGCACTTTCACGGCTCACTTCCCCGAGGACTTCAGCGACACGGAGCTGGCTGGTCGGACGCGCGAGCTGCGGATCGCTCTCGTCGAAGCGAAGCGACGGCGGCTCGCGGAGCTCGACGACCAGTTCGCATCCGATGTTGGGGAGTTCGAGACGATCGCGGATCTGAGAAAGCAGATCCGATCGGACCTGGAGCGGCATCGAGAGGAAGAAGCCGAGCAACGACTCCGCGACGAGATAACGGACTCGATCATCGAGGCGAACCCCTTCGACGTGCCCGGCTCTCTCGTGGAGGCGTACCTCGATCGAATTCTCGGGGGCGGGGGCGAGGACACGAGCGCAGAGGAAGCGGGTTCGCGCACCGAGGCCAAGGAATCGGTGCGGCCGATCGCCGAGCAGCAGCTGAAGCGGGAGCTGGTGCTCGAGCAACTGATCGAAGATCTGGAGATCGAAGCGACGGACGAGATGGTCGATGCACACATCACCGAGGTGGCCGAGCGGCGGGAGCTGGACGCCAAGGAAGTTCGCCGCCAGTTGCTCAGCAAGGGCGGGCTTGAATCCGTGCAGCGCAGAGTGGTGATCGAGGCGGTTTACGCGCACCTCAAGGAGCTCTCCGCCGTTGAGTAGATGGCGACGAGCACAGCCGGGAAACTCGCGAGGTAGCGCGGGTAGCAACTTGAGCACGGTCTGTCAGAGAACACGCGATGGCGGCGCGCCGCTTGCGATGAAGTCGATCGGGCCCGCATCGTCAGAATACGAACCTGCAGCGTAACAGGATAAGCCATGCCACTTTACGCGCCGTATGTGATTGAGCGGTCCAGTCGCGGAGAGCGCACGTACGATATTTTCTCACGTCTGCTCATGGATCGCATCATCTTCCTCGGCACGCCGATCAACGATGACGTCGCGAACGTCGTGATCGCTCAGCTCTTGTTCCTTCAAGCCGACAACCCCGAGAAGGACATCAACATCTACATCAACTGCCCCGGTGGTAGCGTCTACGCCGGTTTGGCGATCTACGACACGATCCAGTTCCTCAGTGCGCCTGTGTCCACAATTTGCATGGGAATGGCCGCGTCGATGGGTGCGCTGCTCTTGGCATGCGGAGAATCCGGTAAGCGGTCGGCGCTACCGAATTCGCGAATCATGATCCATCAGCCTTCGACGGGGGCGCAGGGTACGGCAGCCGATATCGAGATCCAGGCGAAAGAGATCCTGTTCGCGAGGGAGCGTCTCAATTCGATTCTGGCGGACCACACCGGGCAGCCTCTCGACCAGATCGCCGAGGATGTAGACAGGGACCGGTTCATGTCGCCCCACGAGGCGGTAGAATACGGCCTTATCGACCGCGTCATGGAGCGAACCGATCAGATCGCCGGCAACGGCAAAGTAGCTACGGCCAAGATCGAGAAGATCGAGGTCTAGGCCAGGCGAAACAGAGACGGCAGAGAGGCGGAAGGCATGGCGGGCGAGAAAAACCTACGGTGCTCGTTTTGCGGCAAGTCCAAGGAGAGCGTCAAGAAGTTCATCTCCGGACCGAACGTCTACATCTGCAACGAGTGCATTGCACTGTGCAACGAGATCCTTGCGGAAGAGGAGGAGCGCGAAGCTGCCGGTCGGTTCACCGATATTCCGCCGCCGCAGGAGATCAAAGACATCCTCGATCAATACGTCATAGGGCAGGAGGAGGCTAAGAAGAGCCTCTCCGTCGCCGTATACAATCACTACAAGCGCATCAACAATCAGGGCCTAGTCGACGAGGTCGAGATCGAGAAGTCGAACATCCTGTTACTCGGTCCGACCGGGGTCGGCAAGACGCTCCTCGCGCAAACCCTCGCTCGAATGCTCCAGGTCCCGTTCACGATCGCCGACGCGACAACGCTCACCGAGGCCGGCTACGTAGGCGAGGATGTCGAGAACATCCTGGTACGCCTTCTTCAGGCCGGCGACTACAACGTGGGCGAGTGCGAGCGCGGCATCGTCTACATCGACGAGATCGACAAGATCGCCAGAAAGAGCGACAACCCGTCGATCACACGCGATGTCTCGGGAGAGGGAGTCCAGCAGGCGCTTCTCAAGATTCTCGAGGGAACGGTGGCCTCGGTCCCGCCGCAGGGCGGTCGAAAGCACCCGCAGCAGGAGTACATCCAGATCGACACTAAGAACATCCTGTTTGTCTGCGGGGGAGCGTTCGACGGCTTGGAAGACATCATCGAAAGCCGCCTGGGAAGGCGGCTGATCGGGTTCAGCGACCCGGACGAGGAAGCGCGGATCAGCGACAACCCGTTCGTGAGCTGCGAGCCGGAGGACCTTTTGCGTTACGGACTCATCCCCGAGCTGGTGGGACGCCTGCCCGTCGTGGTCGCATTGCACGAGCTGGATGAGGGAGCGCTGGTCGACATCCTCCAGAAACCGAAGAACGCCTTGATCAAGCAGTACTCGAAGATGTTCGAGTTGGAGGGAGTCGGCCTTACGTTCGACCCGGAAGCGCTGAAAGCGGTGGCCAAGCGCACGATCGAGCGTGGCACCGGCGCCAGGGGGCTTCGGGCGGTTCTGGAGGACATGATGCTCGAGGTCATGTTCGAGCTTCCGTCGCGCCAAGACGTGCGCGAGGTGATCATCACCCGCGAGACGATCGAAGATGGCCAGACCCCGCTTCTCATCCTCGAACCGGAGTCAGAGCGCAAGGAGGCCTGAGCCGGCCACGTCAACCGAGTTCGCTCTAGCTGGCCATGCTGGTCCACACCGCCGAATTCGCCGGCGCGATCGCGAACCCCGGCCAACCTCCCCCGGCCTTTCTCCCCGAGATCGCCTTCGCCGGACGATCCAACGTCGGGAAATCGAGCCTGATCAATTCGATTCTCGGCCGGAAGAAGCTCGCGAGAGTCTCCAAAGACCCGGGTCGCACCCGCGAGATCAACTTCTTCCGGATCAACGACCGGTTCCACCTCGTCGATCTGCCCGGGTACGGCTACGCCAAGGTCTCGAAAGAGGTACGGCGAAGATGGGCTCCGCTCATCGAATCGTACTTGGGCGAGAGTGATCGTTTACTCGGGCTCGTTGTGCTGATCGATAGCCGGCACGGCGTGACCGGTACGGACCGTCGGCTGATCGAGTTTCTCGAACGTGTCGAGGTCCCTGCGCTGTTCACTCTCACCAAGATCGACAAGTTGAATCGAGCCGGGAGAACGCAGGCTGTAGTGAAGCTTCGCGAAGAGCTGCAGCTGCCGGCGGATCAGGTGCTGGCGACGTCGGCCCGTACCAGGGAAGGCACCCAGGAACTCCTCGATAGCCTCGAGCACCTTCTGGAATCGGCAGCCGGCTAACATGCCGGCCGACCTCGATCCGCAGGGCA
>JBDHGL010000054.1:0-16471 GCA_039589875.1 Gemmatimonadota bacterium | reverse complement strand
TCCGTGATCGCCGCCGTCAGCGTCGTCTTGCCGTGGTCCACATGTCCAATCGTCCCCACGTTTACGTGCGGCTTCGTCCGCTCAAACTTCTGCTTCGCCATGTAATCCCGTCTCCTTCGGAACGCTCTGATATGCGCGCCTCACGGCGTAGCGCGCGTCAGCGACTCCCGTTCGAGGAGAGGATCTCCTCGAGCTTGGATTTCGGCACTTCGTCGTAATGCGAAAACTGCATCGTGTAGACCGCGCGTCCCTGACTGAGCGAGCGGAGCACGGTCGAATAACCGAACATCTCGGAGAGCGGCACGGAGGCGCCGATCACCTGCGCGGCCGAGCGCTGGATCATCCCCCCGATCTTCCCGCGGCGGCTTGTCAGATCCCCCATGACGTCACCCAGATATTCCTCCGGAGTGACGACCTCGACGTCCATGATCGGCTCGAGGAGCACCGGGTCGCCGCGCCTCACCGCGTCCTTGAGCGCCATCGAGCCGGCTACCTTGAACGCGATCTCGCTGGAATCGACATCATGGTAAGAGCCATCGATCAGGGTGGCCTTCACGTCGATCAGCGGATAGCCGGCGACCACGCCCGACTCCATCGCCTCTTTGATCCCCTGCTCGACGGAAGAGACGTACTCACGCGGGACCGCGCCGCCCTTGATGTCGTTCTCGAAGACGAACCCGATTCCCGGATCCGTCGGCTCGAGGTTGATCACGACGTGCCCGTACTGGCCTCTTCCGCCGCTCTGCCGAACGAACTTGCCCTCGACCTTCCGTACGGACGAGCGAATCGTCTCCCGGTAGGCGACCTGGGGACGGCCGACGTTCGCGTTGACTTTGAACTCGCGCTGCAGCCGGTCCACGATGATCTCGAGGTGGAGCTCGCCCATCCCGCTGATGATCGTCTGTCCGGTCTCCGTGTCCGTGTGGACTCGGAAGGTCGGATCCTCCTCGGCCAACTTCTGAAGCGCCTCGGCCAGCTTGTCCTGGTCGACCTTCGTCTTCGGCTCGATCGCCACCCGGATCACCGGCTCGGGAAAGCTCATCGACTCGAGCACGATCGGGTGCTTGCGATCGCTCAGCGTGTCGCCTGTCTTGCTGAATTTGAGACCGATGGCGGCGGCGATATCGCCGGAATAGACGACCTCACGCTCCTCGCGCTTGTTCGCGTGCATCTGGAGCAGGCGGCCGACTCGTTCTTTCTTGTCCCGAGATGTGTTCTGTGCGTGGCTCCCGGCTTCCAGTTGACCCGAATAGACACGGAAGTAAGTGAGCCGCCCCACGTAGGGGTCCGTCGCAATCTTGAAGACCAGGGCCGAGAACGGTGCGTCCTCGGAGGCCTCCCGCGTCTCGAAGTGCTCGTCCTGCTGCGGGAGGTGTCCTCTGATCGGCGGCACGTCGCTCGGCGCCGGAAGGTAATCGACGACGGCGTCCAGAAGCCGTTGAACACCCTTGTTCTTGAATGCCGACCCCAACAACACCGGAGTGAAGCTGCCGGCCAGCGTCGCCTTCCGTACCGCGCGACGAACCTCGTCGTTGGAGAGCTCCTGACCGTCGAGGTATTTCTCGAGAAGCTCCTCATCGTACTCGACTGCCGCCTCGATCAATTCGTGACGGAGCTCGTCGATCTTGGGGCGCATGGAGTCCGGGATCTCGGCCTCCTGCCAGTGTGCACCGAGGGTGTCTTCGTCGTAGACGATCTCGATCTGGCGGACGATATCGATGACTCCGGTGAACAGCTCGCCCTCGCCGAGTGGCCACTGAATCGGATAGGCCTTGGCCCCCAGCCGATCCCGCATCATCTGTACGACGTTCTCGAAGTCGGCGCCGACCCGATCCATCTTGTTCACGAAGGCGATACGGGGCACCGCATAGCCATCGGCCTGACGCCACACGGTCTCTGACTGGGGCTCTACGCCTCCCACCGCACAGAAGAGAGCGACGGCTCCATCCAGCACTCGGAGGCTTCGCTCCACTTCCACGGTGAAGTCGACGTGACCGGGCGTGTCAATGATGTTGATGCGAAACTGCTCGTCGTTCTTCTCCCAGAGGCAGGTCGTCGCGGCGGAAGTGATCGTGATGCCGCGCTCCTGCTCCTGCTCCATCCAGTCCATCGTGGCATCGCCATGATGCACTTCACCCATTCGATGGAGACGACCCGTGTAGTAGAGGATCCTCTCCGTCGTCGTGGTCTTCCCGGCATCGATGTGTGCCATGATGCCGATGTTCCGTAGCCGCTCGAGCGGCGTCCGCCTCTCCATGATCTATCTATCCGCCAGTCTCGTTCTGTCCTGCCGTGTTCCCACCATATGTTCCAGTGCGCTTACTACCGTGTCGTCGCGCGCGCGCAGCGGGGGATCCGCGGAGCGAGCCCACCGCATCTCCCAGTCTCGCTAGCTGCCGTTGTATGTTGCGCCGCGGCGGTGCGGGGTTTCCCGAAGCGAGCCTACGGCATGCCTGCCGTGAGCTCGCGGAGGGGAACCGCGTGACGCCGCGCGTCCGCGCTCCTACCACCGGTAGTGAGCGAACGCCTTGTTGGCTTCGGCCATGCGGTGTACGTCTTCCTTCTTGCGCACCGCACCGCCCTCCCCACGGCTGGCGTCGAGAAGCTCGCCCGCCAACCGGTCGGACATGGTCTTCCCCGGCCGAGCGCGGGCGAACTGCACCAACCACCGGCGCGCCAGGGAATCTCTCCGCGAGGCTCGGACCTCCATCGGCACCTGATACGTGGCGCCCCCTACCCGCCGACTCCTGACTTCGAGCACGGGCCTGGCATTCGACACTGCCTGCCGGAAGACGTTCAGCGCCGGCTGGCCGGTTCGTTCCTCGATCTTCCGCATGGCGTCGTAAAAGATCATCTCCGCCACGGACTTCTTGCCGTCCAGCATCAGCACGTTGATGAACTTCGACACCTCCCCGCTCTGATAGCGCGGATCCGCAGGCACTTCCCGTATTTCAGCTCGCTGTCTTCGGGCCATTCGCTCTTCTACTACTGCGGCGGCATCCGTACCCCACCCAATGTCGGGGTAGATGAGCCGTGGTTAGTGGACAGAACCCGGGCCTGGCTGGACCGGGATTACGATCGCCACCTCGGACACCCGACGCGGCGTTCCGCGCGTGCTGACCGCGAGCCCGCCTTCATCCGAAGGCGGAAGCAGGACGGCCTATCTCTTAGCGCCGTACTTCGATCTACCCTGCTTGCGGTCCAGAACCCCCGACGTGTCGAGGGTGCCGCGGATGATGTGATACCTCACTCCTGGGAGGTCCTTCACCCGACCCCCGCGAATCAGGACGATGCTGTGCTCCTGGAGATTGTGCCCCTCGCCCGGGATGTAGGCCGTAACCTCATAGCCGTTCGTCAGCCGGACGCGCGCCACCTTCCGAAGCGCCGAGTTCGGCTTCTTCGGGGTGGTGGTATACACGCGCGTGCAGACGCCCCGCTTCTGGGGATTGCTCTCCAGGGCAGGCGCCTTTCGACGCTTTTCGGCCTGCTTCCGGCCCTTCCGGACCAGCTGGTTGATCGTGGGCATAAACCTCCGTACACATCGCCGATCCTCGGCAAAGCCGCCTCGCTCACCCGACCGCTAAGGGTTGAGCAAACAGCGGGCGGGGACGCTAATCGCCCCCGCCCACTGGAGACCCGTTCGCGGATCTACGGACCATCCCAGCCAAAGACTGACCATCTTACGCCCTAACTCTAGGGCTGTCAAGCAATATCGGACGTTTCTACGGTCGCGGAATACCCCGCCTGTTGCAGGATGGATCCCGGCCTCCATGCGTCGACGATTCGGCCGAAAAAGCGCCTCGACGGCTAAACGGGAGCTTCCTCAACGACAGCCGCCTCTTCGCCGGCCGCATCCTCCGCTCTCAGGTCCGCAAACAGGCCACCAGCGGACGGTTCGGGCGTTTCCGGCACCCGGCGCATCTCGTCCAGCTCTCGCTGAAGCGGCTCGCCGATCAGGAAGTCGATCTGCTGGTACCGGTGGATCCCCGTGCCGGCCGGCACGAGGTGCCCGATGATGATGTTTTCCTTGAGCCCGCGAAGCTGGTCCTTTGCGCCGCGCACCGCGGCATCCGTAAGAACGCGAGTGGTCTCCTGGAAGGAGGCCGCGCTGACGAAAGACTCGGTCGTCAGGCTCGACTTCGTGATCCCGAGCAGGATCGGCTCGGAGCGTGGCGGCTCGCGGCTCTCGGCCAGTACCTCCTGTGTCCGCTCACGGAACGCCATGCGGTCCACGTGCTCGCCTTCCAGGTACTCGGTGTCGCCCGGATCGGTGATCTTGACCTTTTGGAGCATCTGACGGACGATCACGCCGATATGCTTGTCGTTGATCCGGACACCCTGGAGCCGATACACCTCCTGGATCTCGTTCAGAAGGTACTCTTGCACGGCGCGGGGGCCGTTCACCCGCAGGATGTCATGCGGGTTGACGGGACCCTCCGATAGCCGATCTCCGGCGCGCACCTGGTCGCCTTCGTGCACACGGAGGTGCTTACCGACCTGGATCTGGTACACCATCTCTTCGCCATCGTCCATGGTGACGATGAGCTCGCGCTTGCCGCGCTTGATTCCGCCGAACGATACACGCCCATCCACTTCTGTGATGGTGGCCGGATCCTTCGGCCTCCGTGCCTCGAACAGCTCGGCCACGCGCGGGAGGCCTCCCGTGATGTCTCGCGTCTTATAGGCCTCGCGGCTGATCTTCGCGATCGTGTCGCCGGGGCTGACGGCCTCCCCATCGTGAACGAGGAGCTGCGCGCCCACGGGAACGATGAACTCGCGAAGCTTCTTGCCCTTGCCGTCGACGATCTCGATCCGGGGATGGAGCTTCTTCTCGCGATCCTCGATGATCACCAGCTGGCGCCGTCCGGTTGCTTCGTCGAGCTCCTCCCGGACCGTCTCCTCGGGCACGATGTCGCTGAAGCGCACCTTGCCTTTGTGATCGGCCACGATCGGCTCGGAATACGGGTCCCAGCTGAACAGCAGCGCGCCGCGATCCACGGTCTCGTCATCCTCCACGTGGAGGGTCGCGCCGTATGGCACCGCCAATCTCGAGCGAACGAGATCCTCACCCGTCCGCATGAGGATTTGGCCTTCGCGGCTTGTAACGATCCGCTCGCTGACAGACGCTTGGACGAAGGTCACCCGCTCGAAGCCCACCGTCCCGGGGATCTTGGATTTCCTCTGCGTCTGGGCCGCGATGCGTGCGGCCGTACCGCCGATGTGGAAGGTGCGGAGCGTGAGCTGCGTGCCCGGTTCTCCGATCGATTGAGCGGCCAGAATGCCTACCGCCTCACCGGTGTCGACCATGTTCATCGTGGCTAGATTGCGGCCGTAGCACTGCTTGCAGATGCCGCGCCGTGACTCGCAGGTGAGGACCGAGCGGATCTTCACAAACTGGATCCCGGCGTCCTCGATCGCTTCGGCCTTCTCCTCGTCGATCACCTCTCCGGCCTTGACGATCAGCTCGCTGTCTATCGGATCCACGACATCTTCGAGCGCCACGTTGCCAACCACACGGTCACCCAGCGGCTCGATGATGTCCTCGCCCTCCTTGAGAGCCGATATGTCCAGCCCCAGGACGGTGCCGCAGTCCTCCTCCGCAACCGTCACATCCTGAGCCACATCGACGAGGCGGCGAGTGAGATACCCGGCGTCCGCCGTCTTCAGCGCCGTATCGGCAAGGCCCTTCCGGGCACCGTGCGTCGAGATGAAGTACTCGAGCACGCTCAGGCCCTCCCGGAAGTTGGACCGGATCGGGCTCTCGATGATCTCGCCGATGCCGCCGGTGAGCTTCTTCTGTGGCTTGGCCATCAGGCCGCGCATTCCGGCCAGCTGTCGGATCTGGTCGCGGGAGCCTCGCGCGCCCGAGTCGAACATCATGTAAATCGGATTGAAACCGCCGCGTGACGCGGCCAGGTTTCGCACCATGGCGTCCGCCACATCGTTGTTGGCGTGCGTCCAGGCATCGATGACCTTGTTGTAGCGCTCTCCGAAGGAGATCACTCCGCGGTGGTAAGCCTTCGTGAAGCGATCCACGTCCTCTTGGGCCTCAGAGAGGATCTCCCGCTTCTCGGCCGGGATCTCCATGTCGTCCATGCCGATCGAGATCCCGCCCAACGTGGCGTGGCGGAAGCCGAAGTCCTTCAACCGGTCGAGGAACTCAGTGGTCTGCTTCATGCCGGCCACCCGGAACGAATCGAAGACGATGTCGCCCAGGGATCCCTTACCCATTGCCTCGTTCACGAACGGCATGGATTCCGGCAGGATGGCATAGAACAGCACACGACCCACCGTGGTGTTCACCCACTCCCTGACGAGCTCGCCTTCGGCGTCCTCGACCAGCGCGAGGAAGCGGATCGGGCGGTGGTAGTCCAGCGTCCCATCCGCATTGCGAAGGTAGCCGTTCTCCATCGCCATCTCGACCTGAGCCGGCTCATCGAAGTACGGAAGCCCACCCGCCTCCACCACCTCATCGAAATCGGGACCCGTCTTCGTGACGAAGTAGCAGCCCAGAACCATATCCTGCGTGGGCGACGCGATAGGCCTGCCGTTCGCCGGCTTCAGGATGTTGTTGCTGGATAGCATGAGCACGCGCGCCTCAAGCTGCGCCTCGAAGGAAAGCGGAACGTGCACGGCCATCTGGTCGCCGTCGAAGTCTGCGTTGAACGCAGCGCACACGAGCGGGTGGATGCGAATCGCCTTCCCTTCCACCAGCACGGGCTCGAACGCCTGGATGCCCAACCGGTGGAGCGTCGGAGCTCTGTTCAACAGAACCGGGTGGTCCTTGATGATATCTTCCAAGACCTCGTACACCTTCGGGTCGTCGCGCTCTACGAGCTTCTTGGCACGCTTGACGGTCTCCGCAGCCCCTCGGCGCTCCAGCTCGTGGATGATGAACGGCTTGAACAGCTCGACCGCCATCGCCTTGGGAAGCCCGCACTGGTGCAGATTCAGCTCGGGGCCGACCACGATGACCGAGCGACCCGAGTAGTCCACACGCTTGCCGAGCAGGTTCTGGCGGAAGCGTCCCTGCTTGCCCTTCAGCATGTCCGACAGTGACTTCAGCGGCCGCTTGCCACGGCCGCGGATGGCCTTCCCGCGCCGGCCGTTGTCGAACAGGGCATCGACCGCCTCCTGCAGCATTCGCTTCTCGTTCCGCAGGATCACCTCCGGAGCTCGCATCTCGAGCAGCTTCTTCAGGCGGTTGTTCCGGTTGATCACCCGCCGGTACAGGTCGTTCAGGTCCGAGGTCGCGAAGCGGCCTCCGTCCAGCGGCACGAGCGGCCGCAAATCTGGAGGAATCACCGGAATTACGTCCATGATGAAGTGCTCCGGGTTGTTCCGCCGCGCCACGTCCTCGTCGCTGCCCCGGATAGCGTCGATGACCTTGAGCCGCTTCAGCTTCTTCTTCTTGCGGTGCTTGGAGGTCTCGTTCGCCACCTCGACCCGAAGGTCCTCGGACAGGGAATCCACGTCGAGCTTTCCAAGGAGAGTACGAACCCCCTCGGCACCGATCTCGGCGCGGAACGCCGTATCACCCTCTTCTTTGGCTTTCCCGGTGAGCTCCCAGTACTCCTCCTCATCCAGTACCTGCAGGTCCTCTACTTCCTGCTTGCCAGGATTCGTGACGACGTAGGCGGCATAGTAGATCACGCGCTCCAGGTCGCGGAGCTTCATGCCGAGCAGGTAGCCCATCTGGGACGGCAACGTCTTGAAGAACCAGATATGTGCCACCGGGACGGCAAGCTCGATGTGTCCCATCCGCTCGCGACGCACCTTCGAGAGCGTGACCTCGACCCCGCACTTGTCGCAGATGTGTCCACGGTAGCGGATCCGCTTGAATTTCCCGCAGTGGCACTCCCAGTCCTTCACCGGACCGAAGATGCGCTCGCAGAAGAGCCCATCGCGCTCCGGCTTGAACGAGCGATAGTTGATCGTCTCGGGTTTGGTGACTTCGCCGTGGCTCCAGGACCGGATCTCCTCCGGAGAGGCGATCTTTATCTGGATCCAGTCGAAGTCCGAAGAACCCGTTCCCCTTTGTCGCGGAAAATCGATCATCTGATCCCCTGTTAAGCTCTGCTGTTTAGGCCGACCCGAACGCCGTCAGTGGACGTCACTCGCCGCCGAACACCCCGTTTTCCTCTTCCCTGCCGAGCGTAACGCTCAACCCCAGCGCCTGGAGTTCCTTGACGAGCACGTTGAAGCTCTCCGGCACACCAGGTTGCGGCAGATTCTCGCCCTTCACGACGGCCTCGTAGACGCGGCTCCGGCCGGACACATCGTCCGACTTCACCGTGAGCATCTCCTGTAGCGTGTGCGCAGCCCCGTAGGCCTCCAGCGCCCACACTTCCATCTCGCCGAAGCGCTGTCCGCCGAACTGCGCCTTGCCGGCCAGCGGCTGCTGGGTGACGAGGCTGTACGGACCGATCGAGCGCGCGTGAATCTTGTCGTCCACCAGATGGGACAACTTCATCATGTAGATCATCCCGACGGTGACATCGGCGTCGAACTCCTCGCCGGTTCGGCCGTCGCGCAGCCGCGCTTTCCCCTGCGGCTTCAGCCCGGCCTTCTCCATCAGCTCGCCGACGGCATCGTCGATGCCCGACTTGATCTTCCGCTGCCCGACCATGTCCGCGGCGGCGCTCCAGCCAGCCTCACGGAGCTTCTCGGAGACCGTAGCCCCCGAGAGATCGCGAGCCACTTCCACCAGGTAGCGAGCGAACGACTCCACGAAGTCGCGAAGCTCCTTGACCGGCACTGACAGATAGCCGTCCAGCCTGCGACCCAGACCGACGCTCGACCCGTTGGCGGAGGCGACCTGGCCTCCGCCCGTGGCCACAATGCCTTCGGCGAGCATGAGAGCTTCCTTCTCGCCGACTTCGGGCGGCTCGACCGAGGACCCTAGTGATTGCGCAGCCCAGATCGCACCCGCGATCTTGAGCAAGGCCCCCACTTCGTGCTCGCTGGCACCTTGGAAGACCGGAGTCTCCGACCGGAATCCGAGGATCGCTCCGGCCCAGCCGAGCAGTGTCTCGAGGATCTGACCGACGTTCATGCGGCTGGGCACGCCAAGTGGGTTGAGCACGATCTCGACCGGTCTGCCGTCGGGAAGGAACGGCATGTCTTCCTCGGGCACGACACGGGCGATGATGCCCTTGTTGCCGTGCCGGCCGGCCATCTTGTCGCCGACGGCGATTTTCCTTTTCTCGGCCAGGTAGACTTTCACGAGCTGCACCACGCCCGGGGATAGCTCGTCCGGCTGGAATACTTTGTCGATCCCCTCTTCGGTACGCTCGCGAATCCGCTCGACTCGCGCCTTCGCCTCCTCGATAAGGTTGCGCACCCTGTCGTTGGCTTTCGCGTTCTTCACCTTGATCGTCGAGAGGTCGACGGTGCCGAAGTCCAGGTCGACGAGATTGCCGGCCGTGAGCTTCGTGCCCTCCGCAAAGAGCGGCTCGATCGTTCCCCTCTTCAGGAAGAGCGCCGCGGTCTGCCCTTGCAGGATTTCGCGCAGCTCCTGGTCCCGCGCGTCGCGCACGCGACCGATCTCGGAGCGCTCAATCTCTCTCAGCTCGGCGATCCTCTCGCCGTGCTCACGCTCGAGAAGCGGATCGTCGATCCGCCGCGAGAAGATCTTCACGTCGATCACGGTTCCCTCGACGCCCGGCGGAACGCGAAGCGAGCTGTCCTTCACGTCCTTCGCCTTTTCGCCGAATATCGCGGTCAGGAGCTTCTCCTCGGGAGAAAGCTCCGTCTCGCCCTTCGGAGTGATCTTCCCCACCAGAATGTCGCCGGACTTGACCTTCGCGCCGACTCGTATGATGCCTCGCTCATCCAGATCGACGAGCGCTTCCTCGGCTACATTCGGGATCTCCCGCGTGATCTCTTCCATCCCACGCTTCGTGTCCCGCACGTGGAGCTCGAGCTCCTGGATGTGGACGGAGGTAAGAGCATCGTTCCGGGCCAATGCTTCGCTGATGACGATGGCATCCTCGAAGTTGTGGCCGTACCAGGGCATGAAAGCGACCAGCAGGTTCTGCCCCAGAGCGAGAGAGCCGTCCTCCGTCGCCGCCCCGTCCGCAATCACCTCTCCGGCCTTCACGCGTCTCCCCAGCTTCACGATCGGACGCTGATTGATCGACGTGTCCTGGTTGGTCCTCCAGAACTTCTTGAGACGGTATCGGTCATACTGGGTCAGCCGGGCGAGCGGAACATCCCGGGCTCCGCCGCGCGGTTCACCCGTATCGATGACGATCTCGTCGGCCGTGACCCTCGTGACCTTACCGGCGCGCCTTGCCAGAACGACCGCTCCCGAGTCCTGGGCCACCTTCTGCTCCAGCCCGGTCCCCACGAGTGGAGCCTCCGGGAAAAGCAGCGGGACGGCCTGTCGCTGCATGTTCGAGCCCATCAGCGCTCGGTTGGCGTCATCGTGCTCAAGAAAGGGGATCAGCGCGGGGGACACGGCGACGATCTGAGTCGGCGCCACATCCATGAAGTCGATCTCCTCCGACGGAAGCAGAGGGTAGTCGTCTCGACGACGCGACAGAACGAGATCTCGAACGAACTTGCCGTCTTCGTCGAGATCCGCGTTCGCCTGAGCGACGGAGTACTCCTCCTCTTCGCTCGCCGACAGCCAGACGATCTCGTCCGTGACCTGTCCGTCGACGACTTTCCGATAAGGCGTCTCCAGAAAGCCGAGCTCGTTCAGCTGCGCGTAGGTCGTCATCGACGTGATAAGGCCGATGTTCGGACCCTCCGGCGTCTCGATCGGACACATACGACCGTAGTGCGAGTAATGGACGTCGCGCACCTCGAACCCGGCTCGCTCTCGCGTCAGCCCTCCGGGGCCGAGAGCGCTTAGCCGCCGTTTGTGCGTCAGCTCCGCGAGCGGGTTGGTCTGGTCCATGAACTGACTGAGCTGCGAGCTGCCGAAGAAGGACTGGATCACCGCGCTGACCGTCCGGGCGTTGACCAGATCGTCGATCGACATCTTTTCCGGGTCACTGTTGATCGACATGCGCTCCCTGACGAGCCGCGCCATGCGCGAAAGGCCGACCGAGAACTGGTTGGCGATCAGCTCGCCGATCGAGCGCACCCGGCGGTTGCCCAGATGATCGATGTCGTCGGTGTAGCCACGTCCCTCGTGAAGCTCGACCAGGAAACGGAGTATCGCTACGAAATCCTCTGGCGTGAGGACTGCCGTATCCTCTTCGGGCAACTCGAAGTCCAGTAGGCGATAGACATCCTTCAGCCGTTGGTTGACCTTATGCCGACCCACCCTGCCGAGGTCGTACCGCTTCGCGTTGAAGAACAGCCGATCCAGCGCGCCGCGTGCGGTCTCCAGGTTCGGGGCCTCGCCCGGGCGCACCAGCGAATAGATCGAATGCAGCGCGGCGGCCTCGCCGTCCGTCGGATCCTTGGCCAGCGTGTTCTTGATCAGGGGCGACTCGCCACGCGGACCGCCCGTGAAGACAAGGGCCTCGCGTGCCCGGCTCTCCCTCAGCTCCTGGAAAAGCTCTTCGGTGAAAACGTCACCGGCTTCAGCCAGGACCTCTCCCGTCGACGGAGCCACTACGTCCGCGGCCAGTTGTGGACTCTGGCTCCAGTCGCGGCGCATCGTCAGATCCTCGAAAGAGCCGCGAATCGGGATGAACGCAGCGCTGGAGTACGTGCGGACCTTGTCGATCTCGGCCCGGTCCAGCCGGCTCATGACTTCTTCGGTCAGCTCCTCGCCCCGCCTGGCGAGGAAGGCCTCTTCATCGTCGAAGACCTGGATCTCGCTGATTCCAGCGGCCGCAAAGCGGCGAAGAAGCGTGTCATCAAGGTGATCGCCTACGGCAGCCAGCCGGGTGCCCGATTCCGGATGGCTCACCGTTTCGCTGAGCCACACCGGCTCTTCCTCATCCAGAGTGGCTCCCTCCAGCTCCAGCGCCACCGGGCCACCCTCGAACTCCGCGTTGGGCAGGCTCTCCGCGACGACTGTCCCCAACACCTCGCGCCGCGCGGGTGCGTCTTCGGCGGGGCCCGAGAGGTCGAACTCCCGGACGTCGTAGAACAGATCGAGGATATCCCCGTCCGTGCCGTGGCCGAACGCTCGAAGAAGCGCGGTAGCCGGAAACTTCTTCTTCTTGTCGATGTGGACGTAGACGACATCGTTGATGTCGAGGGTGAACTCCACCCACGAACCCCGGAAGGGAATGATCCGGGCGCTGAACAGCCGAGTACCGTTGGGGTGGATGCTCTCCTCGAAGACGACGCCCGGGGAGCGGTGGAGCTGACTGACGATCACTCGCTCCGCTCCGTTCACGACAAACGTGCCCTGCTCGGTGAGCAGCGGCAGATCCCCTAGGTAGACTTCCTTCTCCAGGATGTCGCGTGGTCGCTTTTCGCCATCTACCACCGTCTCGAACATGATCAGCCGGAGGGTGGCCTTGAGCGGCGCTGCGTACGTCATGTCCCGCTCGATGCACTCTTCGACCGTGTATTTTGGCTCGCCGAGTCCGTAGTCGACGAATTCGAGCGAGAAATTCTCGTTCACGTCCGAAATCGGGAAGATCTCGTTGAAAACCCGCTCGAGGCCGAGATCCTTTCGGTGCTTGGAGCTCGGGTCGCTTTGAACGAGCCGATCGAATGCCTCCAGCTGGACATCCAGGAAATGCGGCATCGGCTTCGATGACCGCAGCTTCGAAAACGACACCACCGATCTGGTTGGGTTCGACAACGTCGCGTCTCCTGACGTTAGATAAGTCTCAAGACCGCTTCAGCCCTCTCGAGCCCAGCGGGAGATTGCCTCTTCGGACGCAGATGGGCCGGTGCCCCGACGCCCAGCGCCGGGGTGCCGACCCGAAACGGTTCGATGCTTCTGGAATGCAATGAGCCCAGACGGCCTGCGGGGCTACTTGATCTCGGCAGTCGCGCCTTGCTCCTCGAGCTTGGCCTTTATGGCCTCAGCTTCTTCTTTTGACACGCCCTCCCTCACCGCACCGGGGGCGTTATCCACGACCTCCTTGGCCTCCTTGAGGCCGAGGCTCGTTACCTCGCGGACGACCTTGATGACCTGGATTTTCTTGTCACCAACCCCGGTGAGGACGACGTCGAACTCCGTCTGCTCCTCCTCGGCTGCACCGCCGGCGGCTGCACCGCCGGGCGCCACGGCCGCTACCGGAGCAACCGCTGACACCCCGAACTTCTCCTCCATCTGATCCTTCAGCTCCGCCGCCTCGAGGACGGTGAGCGAACCGATCGCTTCTAGCAGTTCCTCGACCTTGCTCATCTAGCTGGCTCCCTGCTCCGTGTCTGCGGCCGCCTGCACCTTGGCGACCTCCTCGATCATGTACATGATGTCGCGGATCACTCCGCCGAGAACGCTCGCGATCCCACCAACGGACGCCGTCAGGCCACCCGCGATGGACGCCAGCAGTTCATCCCTGGACGGTAGACCGGCCATCACCTCGACGCTCTCGGGCGTAACTACGTGCCGATCCACCAGGGCGATCTTCACTGCCGGCCGGCTGTCGTGCGTCTTGGCGAAGTCCCTGATGATCCTCGCGGGAAGGACGGGATCGTCCCCAGCCAGGAGAAGCGCCGTCGGACCGCTCAGATGCTCACCCATCGCATCGAGGTCGAGTCCGTCGATCGCCCGCCGCGTCAGGGTGTTCTTCACCACCCGATACTCCAGGCCTTCGGCATGTAGCGTGGCCCTCAGCTCGGTGATCGCCCTTACGCTCAGCCCCGTGAAGTCGGTCAGGAAGATCGTCTCGGCTTCGCGCAGGCGCGCCGACAACTCCTCCGCAACCAGTTCCTTTTCTTCGAATCTCATCGCTGTCTATGCCGTGTCCGCTCGATGCGTAGCCATATATTTACCGCACACGTCGGAAAAGGTTCGGGTCTATCGCGATGCCGGGACCCATCGACGAGCTGACAGACACGCTCCTTACATATGTGCCCTTTGCTCCAGATGGCTTCGACCGGATAATCGCCTCGATGATGGCTTCGAAGTTCTCGAGCAACGCCTTTGACTCGAAGCTCACCTTTCCGATCGGAACGTGAACGTTCCCCGTTCGGTCTACGCGGAACTCGATCTTCCCGGCCTTCGACTCACGAACGGCTCGGCCCACCTCCATCGTCACGGTACCCGCTTTCGGCGTGGGCATGAGTCCTCGCGGGCCGAGGATGCGACCCAGCTTCCCGACGTCCTTCATCAGATCGGGTGTTGCGATCGCGACATCGAAATCGACCCAGCCACCCTCGATCTTCTCGACGTATTCCGTTCCGACGAAGTCCGCTCCCGCCTCCTCCGCTTCACGCGCCGGATCGCCCTGCGCCAGGACGAGAACGCGCAAGTCCTTTCCCGTGCCTGCCGGGAGGATGACGGTGCCCCTGACGATCTGGTCGGCTTTTCGCGGATCCACGCCAAGACGGATCGCAAGCTCGACCGTTTCGTCGAAACCGGCGAAGGCGAGCTCCTTCACTCTGTCGATCGCCTCGCCCGGCTCGACCCTCGAAGTCGGATCGAGCGTAGCCACCGCTTCCCGGTACTTTTTGCCTCGCCGCGGCATCAGTTGTCCACCTCGATGCCCATCGAGCGAGCGGTGCCCGCGATCATCTCGATCGCCGCGTCGACGTCGTTCGCGTTCAGATCCTCCATCTTGATCTCAGCGATCCGGCGCAGCTGGTCGCGAGTTACGCGCCCGACCTTCTCTCGGTTCGGCTCAGGCGACCCCGAAGGGACACCGGCCTCCTTCTTCAACAGCTCCGCCGCCGGGGGCGTCTTCGTAATGAAGGTGAAGCTCCGGTCGGCATAGACCATGATCTCGACTGGAATGATCGTCCCGGCCTGAGCCGACGTCTTGGAGTTGAACTGCTTGCAGAACTCCATGATGTTGACGCCGTGCTGACCGAGGGCCGGACCTACGGGCGGCGCCGGATTCGCCTGCCCTGCCGGGATCTGCAGCTTGATAAAACCGATTTGCTTCTTTGCCATTTATCTTGCTCGTCCTACTTGGTCGTTACGCTTGAGCGAAAGGCCGCAGCGAATGCCAAAGCGAAATCGCGCAGATGCAGGCCTGCGAGGAGCGCTGACCGAGGCGTACTTATCGTACGCCGCAGGGAGTCGCGACGAGCGTAACGCAGAGATGCGCGATTTCTCGACGGCATTCGGCTAGTAGCCCTTGAGCTGCGTGTAATCCAACTCGACGCTCGTCGGCCGCCCGAACAGGCTCACCGCAACGCGGACCTTCCCCTTGTCGGCGAAAACCTCCTCCACCGTCCCGCTGAAGTCGCTGAAAGGCCCCTGCGTTACCTCGACGACCTGACCCTTTCGGAAGGGGATGTCCTCCTGCGGCCCTGCTTCCTCCAGCTCGTCGGCGATCCCGAGGATCTTGTTCACCTCCTCCTGCTGCAGAGGCTGCGGAGTCGTACCACCTCCGACGAATTTGATGACCCCCTGGGTGCTGTTGACGAGATGCATCGTGTCCTGGTTCAGGTTCATGTGAACCAGGACGTAGCCCGGATACAGTCGCTTGGTCGACCTGACCTTGCGGCCACCCTTGATCTCCACGACTTCCTGGGTCGGCACGACTACCTCTCGAATCGCCTTTTCCTCGGGCTCGTCGCCCGGCATCTCGGCGATCTTGCGCTCGAGCAGAGTCTTCACCTTGTTCTCGTGCCCGGAATACGTCTGCAGCGCATACCACTGCACGTCTTGCACGCTCTTCGCCTCAGCCACTGAACAGGCTCACGATCGATCGCACCAGCCAGGAGAACGCAGCGTCCATAGCTCCAATGATGAACGCAATGATGATCACGAAGATCACTATCACGATGGTGGCGTTGCGCAGCTGCTCGCGGTCCGGCCAGGTGACGCGGCGCATCTCCACCTGGACCTCCTCCACGAAGGTCTGCGTCTTCTTCAGTATTCCAGCCAACTCCACTCCTCGTACTCGGTCCGCCGCTCGCAGGACGCAAAGAGCCGGTCCGCCATGCCGGCGTAAACCTCTCCCCGGCCCCCCTCGGATACCGACGCGACCGGGCGGTGGTCGGCTCCGGGACTGGCTAAGCTACGGGGTGTCAGCGTGTCTCTTTGTGTGATGTGTGCGCGTCGCACCGTGGGCAGTATTTCTTGAACTCGACCCGCTCGGGATGCACCCGCTTGTTCTTCGTCGTCGAATAGTTGCGCTCGCTGCACTCGGTGCACTCGAGCGTCACCTGATCCCGCATTTCTATTACCTGTTATCGAGTCATCGTGTACGTCGGTCCCCTTCGACGTGCCGGCGTTTCGCGAAGCGAGTATCGGGCGACGAAGCGCCCGCCGACTCGCGGAGCGGAATGTCGGGACGCGGCTCCAGGGACCGGCGTCACTCGATGATGTCGGTGACGACGCCGGCGCCGACGGTGCGGCCGCCCTCGCGGATCGCGAAGCGCAGCTCCTTGTCCATCGCGATCGGCGTGATCAACTCCACTTCCATGTTCA
>JBDHGL010000053.1:0-17260 GCA_039589875.1 Gemmatimonadota bacterium | reverse complement strand
GCCGATCCCCTCTTCGGCGATAGGGACATCCAGGAGACCCACTCCCTTGTCGTCGGTGACCCGGTAGGCAAGCTCGTCCTCGAGCCGGTCGTAGAACGCCTCCGAGTGGCCCACGACAGGGGATCGAAGCGCCTCCCGGCCGGCCGGCCCTGGCTCGAGCCTGCTGGCCACCTCCTCGAGCGCTTGGATGCGTTGGATCAGCTCGCTACCTATGGCCGGTACGGTCATGGGGCATCCGATAAGGCGGTCGGCGCCGGGTCTGTTCGGAAGCGGTCGAACCAACCGAGGATGTAAGCCACCTTGCCGATCAGGTTGCTCGGTTTCGAGGCAATCCCGTGCGAGGCGTCCGGTATGCGGACCAGCATGGTCGGGACCTTCTGGAGCTTCAAGGCGGTGTAGAACTGCTCGCTTTCCGCTATCGGCGTCCGGTAGTCTTCCTCCCCGGTGATCAGCATCGTCGGCGTTGTCACGTTTCCGACCAGCGAGAGTGGCGATCGCGCCATGTAGTGCTCGAGATTCTCCCAGGGGAAGCCGGGAAACCACCACCGGTAAAAGAAAGCGGTGTTATCGGCCGTCAGCACGAAGCTGTACCAGTTGATCACCGGCTTGGCGGAGACGGCGGCTCGAAAACGGTCCGTCTTCCCGACGATCCATGCCGTGAGCACGCCCCCACCACTCCCTCCGGTCACGAACAGGTTCTCTTCATCGACGTAGCCGCGCCCAATCAGCTCATCCACGCCCGACATGAGGTCATCATAGTCCTGGCTCGGGTACGCGTGGTGGATGAGGTTCCCGAACTCTGCTCCATAGCCGGTCGACCCGCGCGGGTTTGCATAGAGAACCACGTAGCCGGCTGCGGCGTACAGCTGGGCTTCCGCGGAGAAACGGTCGCCGTAGTTCGCGAACGGGCCGCCGTGAATCTCCAGAAGGAGCGGGTAGCGGCGGGCCGGATCGAAGCCGGGTGGCTTGGCGATCCACGCTTGGATGCGGCGCTCGTCGTAGGATGACTCGTACCATATCTCCTCGATCTCGGCCAGCTCCTTGTGCGCGAAAAGGTCGTCGTTGAGGGCCGTCAATCGACGGGGGGAGGAGAAGCCCGGACCGCCCACCGCCACGTCGGCCGGGTGGTCAGGGCGTGACAAGGTGAACGCGAACCGGCCGTCATCCGAGATGGAGAAGGCGCTTCCCGAATAGGGCCTGCCGAGGCTCAGACCCCCCAAGTCCTTCGCCAGGGTACGCACCTCTCCGGTCGTGCTCACGAAAGCGAGCCGCGTGTTTCCCTCATCGTCGTACTTGACGAACAGGCCGGATCCATCGGAGCTCCACGCCGGATCGGCCACGCTCCGGTCGAGCCCCGAGGTGAGGTTCCGGACGTTCCCGCCATCGAGATCCATCAGGTAGAGATCGGTGACCTGGTATCCCTGATACCGGTCGTCGAAGCCCAGGTACGCGATGGCCGAGCCGTGCGGCGAGATCGCAGGGCTACGGTCGGGACCGCGTCGATCGGTGAGGGCGCGCACCGACCCGTCCGACAAGGCGACTTCATAGATCTCCGTGTCGCGCGGCGCGTACTCCCACCCGTCGTGGCGGTTTGCAGAGACGATCAACGAGGCGCCATCGGGAGTCCAGCGAATCGCACCGTCGTGATGACGAGAGCCCGTCGTCAGCTGGCGAGGTGTGCCTCCATCGGCAGGCAGCACGAACACGTGGGAGTAGCCCTCCTCCAGGTACCCTTTTCCGTCGGCTCTGTACTTGACCTCGTCGATCTCGATGAACGGCGGTCCCCAGTCCGCCTTCTCCGGCTTTTCCGGCATCTCGATCAATCGCTCGCGCGCCTCCGGCACGAGCATCGAGAAAGCGATCCAAGCGCCGTCCGGAGACCAGGAAAGTCGCCGGGTAGCGTGGGCCGTCGAAAAGAGGAGGGCTCGATCGTCCGTGCCCACCCAGCGAACCCATATGCCTTTGGATTCCCCATCGCTCGCTAGATAGACGATCCGCCCGCCGTCCGGGGACCAACGAGGAGCCTCTTCGGCACCGGGCAGTGAGGTCAGGGCGCGGTGGCCCGTTCCATCCACATTCACGATCCAAAGATCGGAGACCCTCTCGTCCGTCATGACGTCGAACGAGTTGCGGACGTAGACGATTCGCCGCCCGTCCGGCGATATCTGCGGATCCGCCGCCCACTCGAGCTCGAAAACATCTCGGAGCTCGAATACCTCGGTCGATTGCCCGTAAACGCGGCTGGACGGCGGCAAGACCGCAACGCAGAGTGCGCAAAGCAGACCGGTCCTAAGCACCTCCGACGCTGGATGTCCGTTCATCGCAACCACTCCTGCCGGTTTGTCGTTTCGATTGTCACCCGGATCCACGAAGCTATACTCTCCTGTTGATTCAAAGAAGGAGAACTCCGCGATCGCGCATGCAAACTTGAAGACGCCCGTGAAGTCGGCAGGTCTCGCTTCGCTAGGAGCCGCGGCCTGTCTGTGCGCCGCTGCGTTCTCGGCATATGCGCAGGAGTCCTTCCCGCGCGGCGAGGTGGTCGAAACGGTCTGGTCATCATCGGATTCGACCCAGAGCTATGCGCTCTACCTCCCGTCAGACTACGAGCCAAGGCGGCGCTGGCCGGTTCTCTTTCTCATGGATCCGAGGGGAGTGGCGCTCCGCCCGCTGGAGCTGTTCCGCGAAGCGGCGGAGGAATACGGCTACCTCGTGATCAGCTCCCACAATACGACGAGCGACGGGCCGCGCGAGCCGAACGACGTCGCCATGCAGGCCATGCTGTCCGACGCATTCGCCGTGCTGGCCGTCGATCCGCACCGGCTATACCTGGCGGGCTTTTCGGGCACTGCCAGGGAGGCGTGGGAGTTCGCCTACCGGATCCCCGAGAACATCGCCGGTGTCATCGGATTCGGGGCTGGGCTTCCTGGAAGCTGGATGGATCGGGCACTCGCGCTCTCGGCCGGAGAAGTCGCCTTTTTCGGCGCAGCCGGGACCACCGACTTCAACTACGAGGAGGTTCGGGAGCTCGATTCGGTCCTTGCCGACACGGCGATTCCGCATCGCATCGAGTTCTTCTCAGGGGGGCACCAGTGGGCGCCGGAGGAGCTGTGCAAGAAAACGATTCGCTGGATGGAGCTCCAGGCCATCAGGGCAGGACAGCGCCCTGCGGACACGGTGCTCGTCGATCGACTCTACGAGACGTGGCTGGAGGAGGCGGAAGGCCTGGAAGACTCAGGCTACACTTACGAAGCGGCCGAAGCGTACCGCCAACTGACCGCGGACTTCTCCGGTGTGCGCGACGTCACCGAGGCGAAGGCGGGGGCGGAACGGTTGGAGAGAACCAGCCGGGTGGCGGAAGCGGCCGCTGCCTTGGAGCAAATCGGACGTGATCGGAAGGCGTTCGATGATGAGCTCATGTCGTTGTCGGCCAAGCTCGAGTGGGACAAAGAGGTTCCGGTCATCGGCGAGTTTCGCGAGGGCCTGGAGATCGAACGCCTTCAGGCAGAGGCTCGGGGCGAAGACAGCCTCTCGGCGCAGGGAGCGCAGCGACGGCTGGAAAACGCCTTCGCTCAGCTCTCCTTCTACACGCCCAGGAACATGCTGCGAAGAGGGTGGACCGACAGGGCCTTCGCCTCTCTCGCGGTAGCCGAGGTGATCAAACCGGGAAATCCGTCCATTTGCTGGAGGCGTGCCCAAGCCTTGGTTCAGGCGGGCCGCCTTTCCGACGCGATCCACGAGCTCGAGTGTCTGCCCGAGGCCGGGGTGACCGGAACGGCCTTCCTGGAAGAGGATCCATATCTGGAGCCGATACGAGGTGACCCGCGCTACCGGAGCCTGCTCGAGCGCATGCGGGCAGGCGACTCCTAAGACGAAGCAGGAGGCAGATGATGTGGATTGACTCGGTTCCTCCGGAGGAAGCTCGTGGTTCACTCCTGCCGATATACGAAGCGTGCCGGCGCAAGTTCGGATTCGTCCCGAACATTCGCCGCTCCATGAGCCTCGACCCGTCGGCGCTGCGCGCCTACGTGCAGCTCAGCAATGCCGTGTACGCCGGCGGGCCCCTCCCCGCCGCGGAGCGCGAGATGGTCGCAACCGTGGTCAGCGCCCTCAATCGATGTCGCTACTGAAGGGATTCTCACGCAGAGTTTCTGCGTAGGATCACCGGAGACGACGCGCTCGTGGAGGCACTCAAGACCGACTGGCGTCAGGGCGATTTGACGGACCGGCAGCGCGCGATGCTGACCTATGCGGAGAAGGTCACGCGCCGGCAGGAAGAGCTGGACGAGCGCGATGTCGAGACGCTGAGGTCACACGGGCTGGGAGATGAGGAGATCCTGGCCGTCGTGTTGCTAGCCGGCTTCTTCCAGCTCGCCACCCGGGTCGCCGACGCGCTGGGCGTCGAGCTGGATCCGGAGCTGACCCGCGGCACCCCCGCCTACGAGGCGTTCATGAGGCGAGGCGGCTAGTCCGATTCCGCCCGCCGCAGCTCGCGGTCGATCACTGCAGACACGACCTCGAACGGCACAGCCCCGCCGGGAACTTCAATGCCGTTTACGAAGATCGCCGGCGTTCCCGAAATGCCAACCGCGGTAGCCTGGCCCACGTCCTGCCGTATCCGATCGGCCTGCCGGCCTGAATCGAGACAGGAATCGAACTCTGCTGCATCCAGACCGAGGCGCTCCGCCTTCTCTTTCAGATGCGATACCGCCAGCGATCGCTGCTCCTGGAAAAGGAGATCGTGCATCTCCCAAAAACGGTCCTGTTCATGGGCACAGAGAGAGGCCTCGGCAGCCTTGAACGCGTTGGCATGGATGTTGGTGAGCGGAAGCTGTAGGTACACGATCCGGACCTTGTCGCCGTACTCATCCTTGATCCGATTGAGCGTGGGAAAGAAACGGGCGCAGAAGGGGCACTCGAAATCGGAGAATTCCACCAGGGTGACAGGCGCACCCGAAGGGCCGGCTGACGGTGCGCCGTCCAGATTGAACTCGGTGCGTACCGGCTCCAGATTGTACTGGATATCCCGGTCGGCTCCAAGATCGTTGGCAAACGCGCTTACGAATTGCTGACGCTCCTGATCCTCCAGATACTGCCGGATCTGCGGAGCCACCTCCTCGAGCGCGCGTCCCTGCATCCGCGACTGGTTTCTTCTATACCAGTCCTCCACCTCAGGAGGCGTCACGTCGACCTTGCCCTCCGTCGCCGACGCCATCAGCTCCTCGAGGCTCACGCCTCGGGCAGCAGCCTCCTCGGTGAGCAGGCGGCTCTGTATCACCTCCTCCAGGGCGGACTCGAGCAACTGGGAGCGCTGCGAGCGGTACTGGTAGTCGATGCGGGCAAGCTGCTCCTGGGCGCGCGCGTCCAGGTCGGTCAGCGTGATCGCGTTTCCGTCGATCGACGCCAGTAGCTCGGCGGCGGCATCCCCTCCGTCCGTTCCGCCCGATGCCGTCCCGGATCCTCCGTCGCCGCCGGAGCCATCACCACACCCGAACAGCAGGGCGACGGCAGCGACCATCATCGTGGCCCGAGCCACACCGGTTCTTGCGATCATCTTGCTCGTGACATCCCGTTGGAGATCAGAGAATTGGCAGCATCGTCAGTTGTTCGGGAAGGTCAACCCCACCGAGATCATCAAGTTTCGATTCTTGATGTTGATGAGCTCGCTCTGGGAGATGTCTTTGAACCCCCATTCGTACGAGACATCGATCGTCAGGCTCGTAGCCTTGATGCCGATGCCGGCCAGAAAACCGATGTCCGTGGTCCTGACGTCGGTGGGAACGCAGTCGAGCTCGATCTCGGAGTCCTCGTCGAATACCCGTCTCTTGCATGAGGTTTGGAAGCTGAATGTCGGACCGAAAAAGACCCGCGGCGAGGTAACCGCCATCGGCGTCTGGGCCATGAGAAGCAGCGGAAACTCCCAGTAGTTGAAGCTCCACTCCTCGTCGAAGGGAATCAGGCTGGCCTCATCCCGCTTGAAGCCCTTCTGGGTGTACAGGCCCTGCACTTCGATACCCCAGCTCGGGGAGCCGACATAGATCGTCCCGCCGACGTGGAAGCCGCCGTTTGCTCGCGTGTCGACCTTCTCATCGGCGACTTTGAGGCTAACATTGGCCGAGTTGTAGCCCCCCTTGATGCCCCCGCGGAGCTGCGCTTGGGCTCCCGGCGCGGTACTCAGCAGGAGTCCGAGAGCCAGGAAAGCGCTGCGGGATGACAGGCCAACAGGTAACATCGCGCCTCCGCCACTGTGGGGTGATCCAGGCCGCCGCCGGCCCGACCGGAAGGAGGTTAACGAGTTCACCCCGGTGTCGAAACGCCGTGTACAGGAGGGGTGCCGCCTTGTACCTTGTCGGCCGTTCGCAAAAACCCCCCAGTCTATCGAAAGGATTCGACCATGCCACGCTTCGCCATCCTGGCCGCTCTGCTCGCGGCCGCCACGCTGACCCTCGCTCCGGCCCCGCTGCTGGCTCAAGAGGCGGAAGAAGAGGAGCCCGACACCAACTACATCACTGTCACGCATATCCACATGCCGGCTACGGCCGATCGAGAGAAGGCGATCGAGTGGATCGACAAGGTCGGGGCCCCGCTCGCCAAGCTGGATCCGAACGTCCTCTGGTACCGGGTCGCCATGCACAACTGGGGCGCCAACTCCAAGGATGTCGTCATCATGGCCGAGTACGACAATTGGGCCGATATCGAGGGCGACTGTCCTGCCTGCGAGGCATGGTTCGAGGAGAACCAGCCGGAGGAGGGCACCCCGGAGCGTGAGGAGTGGGACGAGATGGCCGAGACGTTCTTCAAGTACTTCAGCGGCCACAAGGACGAGATCTACGCCGCCAACATGAGTCGGGCCAAGAACTAGCCGACTACCCGAATGGGGCGCCCCGCTGAGCGGCGGGGCGTCTAACGGGGATTTACGCGCTGGTGCGTATCGCCGTTCGCTGCAGCTCAAGGAGATCGCGTATCCCCGTCTCGGCGAGGTCCAACATCACGCCGAGCTCGGCCCGCTGGAAAGGGGATCCCTCAGCTGTCCCCTGCACCTCCACCATTCGACCATCCTCCAGGATCACAACGTTGAGATCCACCTCGGCCGAGGAGTCCTCGGCGTAGTCAAGATCCAGACAGGGATGGTCACCTACGATCCCTACGCTTATAGCAGCGACCAGCTGTTGCAGCGGACTCGTACTCAGCTTACCGGCTCTCACCAAGCCCCGTAGCGCCTCGTGCAAGGCGAGGCAGGCACCCGTGATTGCCGCGGTCCGGGTGCCACCATCGGCACTCAAGACATCGCAATCCACCGTCACGGTCCGCTCGCCGAGCGCCTCGAGGTCCGTGGCCGCCCTCAGCGATCGCCCGATCAGGCGCTGGATCTCCTGGGTCCGTCCTCGTGGACCCGACCGCTCGCGCCGGGTCCGCTCGACCGTAGCTCTCGGCAACATCGCATATTCGGCCGTCACCCAACCTCCACGCCCCTCCCTCCATGGAGGGACGACCTCCTCGACCGTGGCGGTGCACAAAACGCGCGTCGTGCCCGCGGAAATGATGCAGGAGCCCTCGGCGAAAGGAGCTGCGGCCAGCTCCAGGGTCACCGGTCGAAGCTCATCGGGTTCGCGGCCGGATGGACGTGGGATCATATGCAGGAAGATGTATACTCAGGCGGCCACGGGCGAGCGGCCCGGGATCAGACGGAGTCGAGAGTGGAGACCTCGCTCATCAAGGCGAGCAGGTTGTCCTCCGAGTCTCGGAGAAACGCCAACCAGAGCTCGGAATCTTCTGTTCGGTGGACGACATGAGGCTCCCCCTCGAAGACGGCTCCTCGCTCGCTCAAGGCCTCGAACGCCTCCTCAATGTCCGGCACACGATAGTAGAGGATCGAAGCATGTTGACCCGAGTCTCCCTCCACCTCTCCCAGCATCAGGCGAATCCCGCCACAGTTGAAGAAAGCCATCTTCGGCGGCGCGCTGAACAGGTGTTCCAGCCCAAGAACTTCACGGTAGAACTCCGTCGCCCTGTCTATATCTCCTACCGTGATCGCGATCTGGCCGATCTCTCCTAATCGGAGGCTCATCTTGCTCTCCCTGCCGTGTAAGGCTGGTGGGCGCCGGCTTGACGCGGGGCACCGACGTGAATAACGTTCGGACAACTATTTAGCATAGCTAAGGTAATAAACTTTGCGGAGGCCTTCGTCAAGGGAACCGGGAGTCGCGACCTGGTGAGAAGATGAACGACACGGAGCGAGGGATCGCTGATCGCCTCCATTCGGCAGCGATACACCTTCTCAGGCACGTGAGAACCGAAGATGCGGAGAGCGGGCTGACCGCCTCGCGGCTGTCCGCCCTCTCGGTGATCGTGTTCGGCGGGCCCATCTCCATCTCCGATCTGGCCGCGGCAGAACAGGTGCGCCCACCGACCATCTCACGGCTCGCGAAGGAGATGGGGTGGGAGGGACTGGTCCGCCGCGAGCGTGACTCCACGGATCGGCGAATCGTGCGGCTCAGGGCAACCGCGAAGGGCCGGCAGCTCCTCCTGGAAGGCCGCGAGCGCCGGATCGCCAAACTGGCACAGAGGGTGGCGGAGTTGCCTCCAGAGGACCGAGAACGGCTCTCGGACGCGGCCTCTGCCCTCGAGCGCCTCTTTCTTGCCGCGGACCATGACGGGGCTGGACCTTGAACGACCCGGGCAAGCTCAGCTAGCGTGGCTCATGCCGAGTAGACGCCCGCTCCTCCTGCTACCTCTTTTCCTGATGACCGGATGCCTGGAACCAGGGGGTCGCAGGGACGCGACGCCCCAGGGCTCCGACCCCACCGAGCTCACACGAATCGTTCTGGTCACCCATGGGCAGTCGGCCGACCCGTTCTGGTCGGTCGTCGCCAGAGGAGCCCGTGAGGCCGGCTCGAAGCTCGGTGTGCGGGTGGAGTATCAGGCTCCGGGTACGTTCAACATGGTCGAGATGAGCCAGCTGGTGGATGCCGTCGTGGCGTCGCGGCCGGCCGGTCTGGCCATCTCCATTCCGGACGGCGATGCGCTGGCGGCATCCGTCCGATCGGCCGTCTCGGCCGGAATTCCGGTTCTTTCGATCAACTCGGGCGATGGTGTTTATGGCACTCTCGGACTACGGACGCACGTCGGGCAACCCGAGCGCGAGGCAGGCATCGCGGCCGGGCTGAGGCTGGCGGAGGCCGGCGTGACCCGGGCTCTTTGCGTGAACCACGAAGTCGGAAACGTGGCGCTGGATGCTCGCTGCGATGGTCTGGAGGAGGGGCTTCGGCAAACCGGCGGCACGACCACGGTGCTGGCGGTAGATCTGGCGGACCCCGAAGACGCCCAGCAGAGGATTGCCGGTGCGATCGCGCGCGACCCCGCCGTCGACGGGATCCTCGCCCTCGGGCCGACCGGCGCCATCCCGGCCCTGGGGGCTCTCGTAGCCTCCGGGAGAGCCGACTCGATCCAGCTGGGCACGTTCGATTTGTCGACGTCGGTACTGGAGGCGATCCAGGACGGTCGAATGGCGTTCGCGATCGACCAACGGCCGTACCTGCAGGGCTATTTGGCGGTCGTGCTTCTGGAGATGTCGATGCGCCTGGGCGGCGCGCCCGAGGGCGTTATCCGAACAGGCCCTTCGTTCGTGACGGCGGAAAACGCCGCCGACGTGAGCCATCTCGTGCAACAGGGCCTCCGCTAAGGATGGCCGGCGCTCGCCCCCCAACTACACCGCGGAAGACGTGAGGCGTTTGTTAGCCAGACCCGAGCTGGCCGCCGCGCTGGGGGCGGCGGTTCTTTGGGGCTTCTTCGCTATGGTGGCCGGTGAGCCTTTTCTGAGCAAGGATGGGACGGCCGCCTACATGAACGCGGCCGCGCCGCTCGGAATACTGGCGATCGCGGTGGCCCTCCTGATGATCGGGGGCGAGTTCGATCTCTCCATCGGCTCGATCATCGGGGCTTCCGGCATCGCGATCATGCTGCTGACCACTCATTTGGGCTGGTCGCTGTGGCCCTCTATCGCAGCGACCGTTGTGCTCTGCCTGGCCATCGGGTTCCTGAACGGCATCATCGTCGTCCGCACGGGACTTCCGTCCTTCATCGTGACGCTCGGCATGCTGTTTACAATCCGCGGCCTCACGATCGCGACCAGTCGTTCGCTCAGCGGACGCACACAGCTCGGTGGCTTGGACGGCGTTGCCGGTTACGAGACGGCGCGTTGGCTCTTCGCCAGCAGCCCGTTGCAGCCGTTCCGCGCCTCGGTGCTCTGGTGGCTCGGTCTGACCGTTTTGGCCGCTTGGGTGCTGCACAGAACGCGGGCAGGGAACTGGATTCTCGGATCGGGCGGACGAGCCGAAGCGGCGCGCAACCTGGGGGTTCCCGTTCGGCGAGTGAAGATCGGCCTGTTCATGACCACGGCGGCGGCAGCGTGCCTGGTCGGGATCATTCAAGCCGTCCAATTCACCGGGGCCGACACGCTTCGTGGAACCCTGCAGGAGTTCTGGGCGATCACAGCGGCCGTGATCGGGGGCACGCTGCTGAGAGGCGGCTACGGATCGGTCGTGGGCGCGGCCCTCGGCGCCCTTATTTTCGGCCTCGTGAGGCTGGGAATCGTGATGATCGGCGTGAACGCCGATTTCTTCCAGGTCGCCCTCGGCCTGCTGCTTATCTCGGCCGTTCTCCTCAACAATCAGGTCCGCCGCATGGCGTCGGAAAGACGATGAGCGGTCCGCCCGGTGGAGCTGAGATGGAGCAAGCACCACTTCTCGAGGTGAGGGGGATCGACAAGATCTTCGGCGGGGTCAGGGCGCTCGACGACGTGTCGCTCGCTTTGCAGCCGGGCGAGATCACCTGCCTTTTGGGTGACAACGGTGCCGGCAAGACGACGCTGATCAAGATTCTGTCGGGCGTCTACGAGCCTACCTCGGGCGAGCTACGCCTCGACGGCCAGGCGGTACGGCTCGGCTCTCCACGCGACGCGCTGGATCTGGGCATCACGACCGTGTACCAGGATCTGGCCATCGCGCCGCTGATGTCCGTGTGGCGGAACTTCTTCCTCGGCTCCGAGCCGACCCGGGGCCGAGGGCCCTTCCGCAGGCTGGATACGGCAGGATGCGAAACCGTAGCCCGCCGGGAGCTCGCCCGGCTCGGCATCGAGATCGAGGACGCGGATCAGCCCGCCGGCACACTCTCGGGTGGCGAGCGGCAGTCCCTGGCCATCGCACGCGCCCTTCATCTGGGTGGCCGGCTGCTCATCCTCGACGAACCCACGGCCGCTCTGGGCGTTCGGCAGACTCGCACGCTGCTCCAGCTGATCCTCGAGGCTCGAGACGCAGAGATCGCGGTCGTCCTGGTGACGCACAACCCCCACCACGCCTTCCCAGTCGGAGACCGCTTCGTCGTACTGGCGCGCGGCCGAGTGGTGGCGGACCGCAGCAAGGCTCAGCTCTCGCTGGACGAACTGATCCAGCTCATGGCTGGTTCGGCCTAGCAGCTAGAAATCCGGCTCGTCGGCCGTCGGCCCGTACGTTTGCGGCACCGCGACATCCAGCAACCTCAGGAACACAGTCAGCTGGCCGCGGTGATGGATACTGTGGTTCAGAACGAAGCTCCGAATGACCGCGATCTTCGGCATGGTGAACAGAGCCTCGCCGCCGGACTTCAGCGTCCAGTTCTCGAAGAACGTGTCGTCGCCCGCCGAGGCGATCGTCGCCCGCGCTTCCGCGGCGTTCTTGCCGAACAGCTCGAGGATCTCCGACACAGAATCCGAGTTCAGAGCGACCCACTCCTGCTCGCCGTCCGGCGGAGCCACGTCGAACTCGTCCTGGTCGAGCGAGACGGCGGTCCACATCGGGAGCTCAGCCAGGTGTGACGCCAGCCGACCCAGCTTCATCGACTTGTCGTGCGGACTCCAATCGAGCCGGTCTCCGGGCACGCGTTCGAGCACCTTGCGCGTCGCCCCCATCTCCTGATCGAACTCGGGCAACAAGCTCTGAGCGATCGACATCACGTTCCTCCCTTTCTACGAGCGCCGATCGACCCGGCGCCGCCATCCCAAGTTCACCAGTTGAAGATCGGCTACCCGATCACGATCCCCTTCATGCCGCTTCCGAGCGCGCCGACCAGAAACTCGAAGAAGACGATGTCCTTGTCGCCACAAGTGTACTTGATCGTGCCCTCTCGGGGCTTGTCGCCCGGCTTTCCCGGATTGTTCGACTTCACGACCAGATTTCCGAGGAGACCGCCGAGGGAGTGCCAGGGCATCTCCTTGCCGCTGTTTCTGTCGAAGATTCGGAAAGAGAAGTCCCTGTACCGCATGTGGATGCGCCCGCTGGCCTGGCCCCGCCTTGAAACCTTGCTCAGATATAGGCTGTCGAGCCGGCCCTTCGTCACCTCCAAACCGACGACGTTCCTCGAGAACTGGTTGAACGTCGCCATGTCCATGGGCCCTGCGGATGCCTCGAGAGTGAAGTCCAGGGTCGGTGAGAGAAGGGGGTAGGCGAGCCGCGCCTTAATGTTCGACTCGCCGAACAGCTTGCCGGTGACATCGGCCACGACCGGTGTCTCGTGGGTCATCCTCTCCCGATCATTCGTCACGTTGACGACGACGCCGTTCAGCTCCTCGAATGTCAGCTCCCCCGGACGTGCCGCGCCCTTGGCCAGTTCCGAGTAGAGGATGTCGGCATCCACGAGCCGGACCGTGTCGATCGTCATCGGGACCTCGATCGTTCCGAAGCCGTTGTGGTAGCGGCACGGCCGGGCTCGGGCCCCCCACGCGATGTTGATGTCGGCGTACACGTGCAAGTCGAGCGAGTCGATTTCCAGCGACCGGACGTAGAGCGCGTCCTCCGCGAAGTACTGGTAGAAGTCGAGGCCTCGAAGGAGAATCGGCCCGGCGCGAAGGTTGATCCGGTCCGCCCGCTCCTTGAGGCGTGCGAAGAACGGACCGGCCTCGAGCGTGGGGATGACGGTGAACTCCTCGATCTCGACCAGCGACTCCTCGCTGTCCGCCCGCAGCCCGGCGGCACGGATCACGTACAGGCTGTCTTCGACCAGATGGCTGACCGAGTCGAAGGCGATCGCGACCCTCGAGTTCGCCAGCGCGCGGGCAGGATTGGCGGCCGTGACCAAATCAATCGTGATATCGGTGAGCTCGAGATCCAAGCCGTGGAGCGATGAGTACGCGGTGCCGAGGATCGTCTCCTGGTTCAGAACGACCGAGGCGTCGTCGATCCGGATCCGCTCGAGAGTCGCCGGCGGCGCGTCGAAAGCCGCTGTCTCTTCCGCGTCTCCGGCCTCTGGTGCACCATCTGCCTCCTCGGCACCAGGCGGAGTTCCATCAGCCGGAACGACAAAATGAAGCTCCGCCTCCGGCCGGTCGATCTCGATCGACGAGATGTAGATCCCTTTGCCGCGAATCAGAGGGATCAGCTTGATCCCGGACACCTTGAACGAACGCACGCTGGCGCTGCGGATGAGAGCGGGCTCCGCGGCAGCGTCGGTGACGCCGGCCGTGTCGAGAGCGACCGTCAGACCGCGTACGGTCAGACCGCTCAGCCAGGGGGAGAGGCGAACCGCCTCGGCCGCGACGGCGTACCGATCGGCATCCTCGCCGCCGACCGCGGTCTTTACGGCATCCGGCAAGAGCTTGCGGAGCTGTCCGTTGGCGATGATGAGGAGTCCGGCGTAGCCGGCGATCGCCAGGCCAACTCCGACGGCAGCGATCAGGATCCTGCGTCTTTTCTTGCTGCCTGACAGCGGCCCTCGGGGAGCCATCACAACCTCCTGATTCGCGATTTCTTCATGGGGTGCTCAGGACTTTGGATCTACCTACTCGCGGCTGGGAAGGAAAGACGGATAGACTGGGAGGCTAGAATCTCATGCAGCCACCACGACTCATACTGGCATCCGGCTCACCTCGGCGTCGGCAGCTCCTTGAGCAGCTCGGGCTCGCGTTCGAGATCCGAGCTTCCGAGGTCGACGAGCGGCTACTGGCCGGGGAGGGGCCCGCCAAGGCCTCCGAGCGCCTGGCGCGAACGAAGGCCGAGCAACGAACCGACGCTGGAAGCTTGGCCCTCGGCTGCGACACGCTGGTCGCGCACGGAGACGCCGTGTTCGGAAAGCCGGACTCGACCCAACAGGCCGCGGCGATGCTGGAGCGTCTATCGGGGACGGAGCACACGGTCTACACGGGAATCGCCCTCGCCACGCCCGACCGGACAGAGAGTGCAGTAGAGGCCACCCGGGTCTGGTTCCGGCGCCTGTCTCCGGGCGAATGCGCCGAGTACGCGGCGACCGGCGAGCCGCTGGACAAGGCGGGAGCCTACGGCATCCAGGGATACGGAGCGGCGATCGTCGACCGAATCGAGGGTGACTACTTCAACGTCATGGGGCTGCCCGTTCGCCGTCTTCTCCAACTGCTGCACGTTTTCGGGTGGCGATATGCCTTCGGACACCTGGCTCCAGTGGATTCGGCCTCGTCAGCTGACCTCCCTTGTTGAGGCCTCAACCGCGCCGCAAATTGATCGCAACCTGTATGAAGCGTGGAGACCGGGTCCCGTAGGCCCGTCCGGCCCATTTCAGCCCTGTCCAGCAAGCGAGAGAAGAATCCAATGGGCGAGCAGAACGGCAACCGAATAAGAGTGGTCCTTCAGTGGTTGCAGATCCTGGACAACCTCGAACCGGCCTTTAAAGAGAAGGGCGAGTTTCGCTTCCGCTCCAAGGTGTGGGGCGAACGGAAGAACGGCACGAAGGTGATCCAGCAGACGCAGTTCCCCGAGAAGGGATACTGGTCGATCTCGGATCACCCGGCGTGGAACAAGAAAGACAACCTCGACCGGGTCGTCTTCGAGGGCGATGTCGACGATCACCTGGTCGTCGAGTTTTTCGGCGAGGAGCTCGACACGTTCAGCGCCAACGACGAGCTGGACCACTACCAGCGCGAGTTCCGGGGACCGGTCGAGGAGATGATCGGGCGCTACGCGCCCGGAGAGGACGTTCCCGAGGACGTTCCCGAGGACGATCCGGAGAGCATGTCCAACTGGCGGATCTGCTACTACATCGAGCGAGGCTAAACCGGCTCTTCGCGCTCGATAGCGCTTCTAGCCCTATCCTGCGACCCCCGGATCCGGGGGTCGCTCCGTCGCTCCCATGGTCACCGGAAGCGGCGTACGCGCGGGCAGGACGTCTTTGAAGGCCTCCCCGTAGATCTCCCACACGGTCACGAACAACGCCGCCACTATCGGACCGATCAGGATTCCCACGGCACCGAACAGCGTGAGGCCGCCAAGCGTCCCGAGCAGAATCAGCAGATCCGGCATCTCCGTGTCCCGGCCGACCAGGCGGGGTCGCAGCAGATTGTCCACCGTCCCTGCGACGAGCGCGCACCACAGCGCCAGACCGATGGCGGCACCCGTCTGCCCGATCACGGCCAGGTAGATCGCGGCGGGCACCCACACGAGGGCGATACCGATGCCCGGCAGAATAGACAGCACCGCCATGACCGTGCCCCAGAACGCCGAGGCCGGCACACCGGCGACGGCGAAGGCCAACCCGGCGAGCCCTCCCTGAACGACCCCAATCACGAGGGTCCCCTTGATCGTCGCGCGTGTGACGGAGACGAACTTCTCGACCATCTTCGTCTCGGCCTCGGACGATAGCGGCATGTAATAGAGTATCCGGCCCAACAGGTCATCTCCGTCCTTCAGAAAGAAGAACATGGAGTAGAGCATTACGAAGAGCATGAAGAAAAAGACCACCGTGCCCCGCGTGGCCGCCGCCAGCCTCGAGAAGACGAATGCCCCGACGTTCTCCGCCACCGCCCCCACCTTCTCGGTGATCAGCTCGTCGTACGGCGCCAACGCGTCAGCGAAGGGAAGACTCTGGATAAGCCGGTCCAGATCGTCCGGTTGACTTGTCTGCTGCTGGATCCACGGGCTGACAGCCTGCGTCACCTGGAGCGCCTGTGCCGTTACGATCCCGAGGAAGCCTGTCAGCGGCACGACGAGGGCGAAGATGAAGATGACGATCGTTGCGATCGAGGCCAGTGCCTCGTGCCCTCTCAGCCACCTTACGAGGCGCCTGTAGAGGCCGTACAGCAATCCGCTGAAGATGGCCGCCAGAAAGACGGCCATCAGGAACGAACGCACCATCGCGAAGAACAGGACCGAGATGGCGACGACCAGGAGGAGCAGGAACGCCGCGCGAAACCGGGCTCGGTCGATTCCGATATCGTCCATTAGCTGTACTCCGAATGTTCCGAGAGATCTCTGAATCCCTCCCCCGTCGGCTCCTCCACCGTCGCGACGCCGCACGACTCGAGCTGGTCTCCGCCTCCCTCCACCTGCCACATGAAGAACACCGGACGTTCCGTTTGAACGACGTGATACATGTCGCGAAAAAGACGGTCGGGTAGGGTGGCAACGATCACGTCGCCCGATACCCGGCCGACGCTGTTGGTCGTCGACTCGAAGTAGACCTTGATGCCCCCGCTGCCGGGGCCACTCTCGTTCGCCTCGGGCTCGAGAAAGAGATACCGCGTATCTCCACCGGCTCCCTTGTGCGCTGCCCCGACACGATACGATGCGATCTTCAAGATTGGCATGATTCCCTCCCCGGCTCGAACCCGTTTGGTTGTGGCGAACAGCCTGCACGTTGTACAAGGACCTGTGGCCAGACAAGACGACGCCAGCCAGGCTGCGGTCCGCCGACGTGGTGGCGGATTGCGCCTCCGCTACCTGAACGTCCAGTTTCCGAGCCAACCCGGAACCGGAGGCCCCGCGAAGATGCAAACCTCACCCGAGAGCAAAAGGAAGCTTCCGCCGACAGCGTACGTGTTGCCCGAAGGGGAGGAGTACGTGCCGCTGACGTACGGCGAGACGCCCGCCGAATTCACGATCAAGGCGGTGGTCGCGGGCGCGATCCTCGGAATGGTCTTCGGCGCGGCGAACACCTACCTCGGGCTCAAGGCCGGCCTGACGATCAGCACCTCGATCCCGGTCGCCGTGCTGACGGTCGTGGCCTTCCGCCTGTTTACCGCGTTCGGGCTCCGGCACAGTCTTCTCGAGAGCAACATGTCGCAGACCGTCGGCTCGGCGAGCTCGTCGGTCGCATCCGGGGTGCTGTTCACCATCCCCGCTCTGTTTATTTGGGGGATGAGCCCGGCCTGGGCTCAGATCACGTTGCTCACGATGGCCGGGGGTCTTCTGGGCGTGCTCTCGATGATCCCGCTACGGCGCTACCTCATCAAACGAGAGCACGGCAAGCTCCCCTATCCGGAAGGCAT